>DAOWFV010000147.1 GCA_030637805.1 Acidobacteriota bacterium
CGAACTGGCCGGTGGCGTAGCCCCGGGCCTTGAGCAGTCCGGCAATGGTGGGATCCTCCACCATCATGCCCTCCTTGGCGCCGGGCAGGCCTACCTTGGAAAGACCGGTGCGAAAGACGCTCTGACCCATGATGAAGGACGAGCGGCCCGCAGTGCAGCTCTGCTCACCGTAGTAGTCGGTGAAGATCATCCCTTCGTTGGCGATGCGGTCGATGTTGGGCGTGCGGTAACCCATCACGCCCATGGTGTAGGCGCTGATGTTCGACTGGCCAATGTCGTCACCCCAGATAACGAGAATGTTGGGCTTGTCCTGGGCGGAAGCCGGTGTGGCCAGGACCGCGCCCGCCACAATGGCGAGGACGAGACCTGCTCGCAAGATCTTGCTCGGGACTGCTTTCTTCACTTTCATCTCCTTTTTTCGTTCGTTGTTTTCGGATTTGGTCTCTTATTTCCAGATTCCGTAGCCGGGATAATAGAGAACGATAATCATTGCGTCAAATGCATGAATGAGCAACAAATTCTGTCACCAGTCGCGCGCATTTGCCGACTACCTGAGCCAGATCGAGGTCAATGATCTTCCTCGGCTTCGGCTTCCACAAACACCTTCTTGACCAGCGGCCAGTCCTTTTTGATGGCGTGGTCCAGCTGGTCAACCGCTTCTTCGATGGATTCGGCCGTGCACTGGTCACTGAAATCCAGGCTCACGTTCACCAGGATGTACTCGGGACCCATGTGTAGAGTCAGCACCTCGTTCACGTGTTCTACACCGGGCAGCGCCGCGGCCAGCTTGCGCACTCCGGCCACGCATTCGGGAGAAGCCGCCTCGCCGATGAGAAGGTCCTTGGTCTCGACGGCCAGCAGCCAGGCGGTGGTGGCGAGAATCAGTCCGATGACGACCGAGGCGGCGCCATCCATCCAGTACAGACCGGTGGCATGCGCCAGCCAGATACCTACAGCCGCCACGATAATCCCGGCCATGGCGGCCGAGTCCTCGAAGAGAACCACGAAGGTGGCCGGGTCCTTGCTATCCCGCACGGCCTGCAGGTAACCGAGCCTGCCCTTGGCGCGGGTGAACTCCTTCAAGGCGAAAAGCCAGGCGGCGCCCTCGAACACGAAGGCCAGTCCGAGCACCAGGAAGTTCAACCGTATGTTTTGTATAGGCTCCGGGTGTTGAATATGCCGGATCCCCTCGTAGATCGAGATCCCGGCGCCGACGGCAAAGATGAGAATGGCGACCACGAAGGACCAGAAGTAGACCTCCTTGCCGAAACCGAAGGGGTGGCGGGCGTCCGGCTTCCGCCGCGACTTGTGCAGACCCAGCAGGAGGAGGACCTGATTGCCAGTGTCGACGACGGAGTGGATGCCCTCCGAGAGCATGGCCGAGCTGCCCGTCGCCGCCGCGGCGGCCAACTTGGTGACGGCGATCAGACTGTTGCCCGCGAGAGCGGCAAAGATGACCTTCCGGGAGCCGGAGTGGGACACAGTTTCCTCCAAATAAACTGACACCGGAGCGGTCGGATCATAGCACCAGCCGGCGCTGGACCGGTGTGAGCGGGTGTTGAGTATTCAGTTCAGGCGAGGGCGCGTTGTGCTGCTGATTTCAAAGCGGTCTTCTGTCGTCGCGCCCAAACGCGGGTCACACGCCCCGACGCCCCCGGTCGCCTCCCCGCGTCGATAATTCCGAATTCCTAATTCCTAATTCACTTTTTGTACTTCACCGAGCAGCCGTAGGGTTTGGTTTCGGTGGTGGTGACCGCCTTGCCCGCCAGCACCTCGTCGAGGGCCGCGGCAACGTAGTTTGTGATGGGCGCGTCTTTGTTGCCACGCGGGTCGTCGTCGATCGCACCGATGTAGACCAGCTGGCCCGCGCCGTCAATGACGTACATGTGGGGCGTGGTCATGGCGCCGTAGAGGTGGCCCACCTCACCCGACTGGTCGACCAGGATCGGGTAGGAGAGATGGTTGGAGGCCTTGAACTTGGCGTTGGCTGCCGCATCCATGTATTTGGTGGAGTTGATGGTCAGCCAGACCACGCCCTGGGTGCCGAACTTCGCGGCGAGGTCCTTCATGGTGCCAGCCTTGTAGTGGCGCTGGACGAAGGGGCAGTCGGGGTTGAGCCACTCCAGGACCACCACCTTGCCCTCGAAGTCGGACAGGCTGATTTCCTCACCAGCCGAGTCGGTGAGGATGAAGCCGGGTGCCTTTTCACCGACCGCCACGGCTTTCCCCGCAGTTGCCGGAACGGCACAGAGCAGAGCCAGAACAACGATCCAGATCATGGTGTGCTTGATCGAATTCTTCATGCCATCTCCTTCATGGTCCTTCATGGGTTTTCGTCGTCGAGGTCTACGACCAGCTCCCAGCCGTGGCGGCCGCCTTCAGGACCGGTCAATACCACCAGGGAGTCTAACCTGTCGGTTGCGCCTGTAGCGTTCTCCAGAGGCCGTACCACCGCATCGATCCGGGTCAGGTCGCCTCTGGTCTGGACGCTGATCTCCTCGACCCTGAGAGCATCAGAGGGATCTGGAAACCACTCCACCAACCGCGGTTCCGTCGGCCAGTGCAGCCAAAGGCTGAGCCTGCCGTCGGCGAACCCCCCCGTGGTGGTGACGGAGAACGGCGGTCTCCCGGGATCGGCAGCCCGCGGCAGGTCCTCCTCCCGCCCGCGAAAGGCCTCTTGATCAACCGGGAGGGCGGCAAGCGATCCCTCAAGCTCGGCCGCACCGAGAACGCAGACACCCCGGCACGCGAGCCACGAGACCTTCGCCCGAATCTGGTGGGGTCTTTTCGCGTCGTAATCGAGCGGGGCGCGGACCTCGGCGGCGAGAACCACAGAGCCTTCGTAACCGTAGCCCGGGATGCCCTCGCTCTGGGTGAAAGCGATGGGCAACGGCCACTGCAGATCGCCGGCCTCGAAGCCCTCGGGAAGCTGCCACTGGATGTCGGTGGCCAACCCCGCCCCACCGGGGTTACGCCAGTAGATGTGCCAGCCGGGCTCGATCTCGAAGACCACGCCGAGGTAGGAAGTGGAGCCGGGCTCGATCTCGGTGGTGTCCGTCACCAGCCGCACCCGAGCCCTGCTCTCTCCGAATTCTCCCACGGGCCCGGCCGCGTCGGCCACGGCGGGGAGCAGGCAAAGCCCGAGCGCCGCCGCCGCTACGAGTAATCGCTTGCCGCAGGTCATCACTCGGAGAAATCAGCCGTCACGATCAGTATTCCCCGGCTCGTGAACAAAGAGAACCCGAGGCGTGCTCCATTCCAGGGTGAGCAGGCCGCCGGTCTGGAGAAAACGATCCACTCCGAGATCCTGGGAGAGCACCCGAATGACGCCTCCGTGGACGACGAGAAGGTGCCGGCCTGGCTCGAGGTCGTCGACGAAGCCGACGATCCTCTCGCGAAACTGACGGTGGGACTCGCCGCCGGGTGCTGAGAAGCCGCGGAAGCGATGGAAGACCTCGCCGTAGGCGGTGTCGACCTCTCCATAGGAGCAACCTTCCAGGTCGCCGAAGTGGCACTCGCGAAGCCGGGCGTCGGTGCGCGGCTCGCCCCAAGCCAGGCGCGCCGTCTCCACCGCGCGATCGAGATCCGAGGACCACACGTCGACGAAATCCCGGCCGTCGATGACCGCCCGCAGGGCCTCCGCTTGCCGCCGGCCGTTGTCGGTGAGCGGCGGATCGCTCCAACCCGCAACTCGCTTCTCGGCCGAGAAAGTGGTCTCACCGTGACGCACCAGCCAGAGCTCTAACGCATGTTTCATGGCGGACAAGGATAACGTGGATCGAATTAGGAATTAGGAATTAGGAATTTGGAATGCCGCCCACCCACCCGCCCGGATACAGGGCTCAGGACAGACCCGCTCCTGCGCCCTGGTCAGTTTTGAGTTTTGAGTTTTGAGTTTCCGTTCCAGGCGGGCGCTCCTGAATTCAAGGCGACCTTTTGTCGTCGCGCTTCAGAACCTTGTCATCCTGAGCCATCCAGCGCCCGCAGGGCGCTAGTAACGCGCCCTCAACTCAAAACTAAGAACTCAACCCGTGTACATCTCCTCGATGAGCTCGGCGTACTCCTCGGCCACCACCCGCCGCTTGACCTTCAGTGTCGGGGTGAGCGCGCCGCCCTCGACGGTCAGCGGTTCGGGCAGGACGCGGAACTCCTTCACCTGCTCGAAGCGGGCGAGCTTCTCGTTGACGCCCTCCACCGCTTGCGCGAACTCGCGTGCCAGCTCGGGGTGGGCTAGCACTCCCACGAGGTCGCCGGCATCCGCGCCGTGCTCGGTCGCCCACGCCGCCACCGCTTCGGGGTTGGGGGCCAGCAGGGCGACGACAAAGGGCCGGCCGTCGCCGATCAGCACCGCGTTCTCGATGTACGGCGACTCCTTGAGCTCGGATTCGACGGGTTGCGGGGCGATGTTCTTGCCGCCGGCGGTAACGATGAGGTCCTTCTTACGATCGGTGATGAAGACGAAACCATCGGCGTCGATGTTGCCGATGTCACCGGTGTGGAAGAAGCCCTCGGCGTCGAAGACCTCGGCGGTCTGCTCGGGTTTGTTCCAATAGCCCTTGAAGACCGACGGACCCCTTGCCAGAAGCTCGCCGTCGCCGGCCACCCGCATCTCGTAGCTTGGCAGCGGGCGGCCAACCGAGCCGAGTCGGAGGTCTCCGACGGTATGGCCATTGAGGGTGATGATCGGCGAGGTCTCGGTGAGGCCCCACGCCTCCTGGACGGGCACCCCGATCGCTTGGAAGAACTCGTGGACGTAAAGCGGGACTGCCGCGCCGCCGCAGAACGAGGCTTTCAGCCGGCCGCCGAACGCCGCCCTGACCTTCTGAAGGACCAGGCGATCGGCCACTCGGTGCTTGAAGGCGAGGCCTGGACCCACGGGCCGGTCCGCCAATCGCCGTTGCGCGACCTCGGAGCCGGTGGCGATCGCCCAGTGAAAGAGCGCCCGCCGCGGAGCGGGAGCGGCATCGGCCCGCGCCATCACCGAGGCGTGCACCTTCTCGAGCACCCGCGGAACGCTGGCAAAGACCGCCGGCCGGATCTCCCTCATGAGCTCGCCGACCTGGTAGACCGAGCAGTAGGCCCGCGATGCCCCGAACGCCATGTACATGTAGCCCGCGATGCGCTCGATCATGTGGCACAGGGGCAGAAACTCGAGCCCGAGCTCATCCCGAGCTATCTCAACCCGCCCGAGGCCCTCAACCACGTTGGTGACGATGTTGCGGTGGGTGAGCATCACCCCCTTGGGCTCACCGGTTGTGCCCGAGGTGTAGACGACGGTGGCGAGATCCTCCTCCTTCACCTGATCCGCCCGCTCCCAGAAGCGCTCTTCGGCGCCGTCGGTGGTCGCGCCCATGAGTTCGTCGAGCGCCAGAACACCCTCGGACCGCTCACCCTCCACCTGCACAAGGTGACGAAGCTCGGGACAGGTCACCCGCCCCAGGAGGAACTTGGCCATCTGCTCGGGGTTTTCGGCGATCGCGACCGCCGCACCCGAGTCCCCCGCCTGGTAGGCCACCTGCTCGGGGGTCAGGGTGCCGTAGATGGGAGCGTTCACCGCCCCCAGGCTGAGAATAGCGAGGTCCATCATGTGCCACTCCGGGCGGGTATCGCAGAGCACCATCACCCGGTCGCCGGCGCCCACGCCGAGGCCCGCGAAGGCATCGGCCAGAGCTGCGGTCCGACGAAAGAACTCCAGAGTTCCGAAAGACCGGGTCCCGCCCGGCAAGTAGTGGAGGTAGTGCTCCTCTCTCGGTTCCTCGAGCTCGTGGCGGTACAAGTCGAGGATGGTGCGATCGGTCATGGGGTCCTCCCTGGCATCGCTCCCGATCTGTTCGCTTGCCCTCCATAATGGGTTCGTTTGAGCTGTTTCGCAAGTTATTCTCGACACCACGGGTGTATCCTGCAGGGACGGAGGATCTCCATGAAAGCCATCGCCGACATCGCTGTCATCCCCCTCGGGGTAGAGCTCTCGCTGTCGCCCTACGTGGCTGCCTGCGAGAAGGTCCTGCGCTCGGCCGGTCTGGATCCTCAGCTGCACGCCAACGGCACCAACGTCGAGGGCGACTGGGACGAGATCATGGCCGCCCTCAGGCGCTGCCACGAGATCCTGCACGAGATGGGCGCCCCGCGGGTCTCGACCAATTTGCGCATAGGCACCCGCACCGATCGAGAGCAAACAATGGATGACAAGGTGCGCAGCGTCACGGATAAGCTCGGGGAGTGATATCTCGAGGAAATCCGCCGAAGTAACGATGAAAAGCGAGACGGGAACGAAAGGGAAACCTCATGACACGCATCGGAGAGCCCTATAGGAAATGGAAAGACGACACGAGCTTCGACGCCATCGTCATCGGCTCGGGCATCGGCGGTCTCAGCGTCGCAGCTCTGCTCGCCAAACACGCCGGGAAAAGGGTGCTGATCCTCGAGCGCCACACCACGGCCGGCGGCTTCACCCACACCTTCAGCCGCAAGGGGTGGGAGTGGGATGTCGGCCTCCACTACATCGGTCAGGTCGGCCACGGCTCGGTGCTGCGCAGCCTCTTTGACGAGGTCACCGACGGCACCCTTGAGTGGGCGCCCATGGGAGACGTCTACGACACAGTGGTCATCGACGGCGAGCGCTGGGAGTACCTCGCCGGGCACGAGGCCTGGCGTGAGCGGATGGGGTCGTACTTCCCAGACGAAATCGAGGCCATTGACCGCTACCTGAAGCTGGTGCGGGAAGCGATCGGCAGCTCGCAAGGGTTCTTCGCCGAGAAGGCCGTGCCGCCGCCGATTGCTCTGCTGGCGGGCCCGTGGATGCGGTGGCGGTTCCTGCGCCACGCCGACCGCACCGTCGGCGAGGTCCTCGACGGACTCACCGACAACCCGACCCTCAAGGCGGTCCTTGCTGCCCAGCTCGGAGACTACGGCCTGCCGCCGGCCCAGGCCAGCTTCGCCATCCACGCCATGGTCTTCAACCACTACCTCGACGGCGGCTTCTACCCGATCGGCGGATCGGCACGCATCGCCGAGACGGTGGCGCCGCTCATCGAGGCCGCGGGCGGGCAGATCGTCATCGGCGCCGAGGTGTCGACGGTGCTCGTCGAGGGCGGACGCGCGGTGGGTGTGCGGATGGCCGATGACCGCGAGCTGCGCGCGGAGCTGGTGATTTCGAATGCCGGCGTTCCCAACACGGTCTTCCGTCTGCTGCCGGAGGACGCACCGGGCCGCGACGCCCTGCTCGCGACCTTGAAGGGCACCGCCCGCTCGGCTTCCCACGTCTGTCTCTATGCCGGTCTCGAGCACACCGACTCGGAGCTCGGTCTCGACCGCTCGAATCTGTGGGTCTACCCGAGCACCGACCAGGACGGTGACTTCGCCCGCTACCTCGCGGACCCGGAGGCGCCGCTGCCGCTGGTCTTCATCTCCTTCCCGTCAGCCAAGGACCCGGACTTCGCGCGCCGTTACCCGGGCAAGGCCACCATCGAGATCGTGAGTATCGGGCCCTACGAGCGCTTCCGATCGTGGGAAAACACCGACTGGATGAAGCGTGGTGAGGACTACGAGGCCCTCAAGGAGGAGCTGTCACGACGGCTGATCGAGGTGCTCGATCGGGAGGTGCCGCAGGTGGCCGGCAAGATCGCCTACCACGAGCTCTCCACACCCCTGTCCACCCGCCATTTCGCAGCCTACGACAAGGGTGAAATCTATGGCCTCGAGCACACCCCGGCCCGCTTCCGCGAACGCGCGCTGAAGCCGCGCACTGGGCTGAAAGGTTTCTACCTCACCGGTCAGGATGTGTGCACCGCCGGCATCGCCGGAGCGTTGTTCGGAGGAGTGGTGGCCGCTTCCAGCATTCTCGGGAAGAATCTGCTGGGACAGATTTCTCGAGGTAAGAGCCGTTAGCTCGATGCTGGATGCTGGATGCTGGATGCTGGATGCTGGATGCTGGATGCTGGATGCTGGATGCTGGATGCTGGATGCTGGATGCTGGATGCACCAAGGTGAAGGATTTTCGGGTCAGATTGTCAAGAGGCGAGTGAGCAATCGAGTATCCAGTATCGAGAATCGCGCGCCTACTCGCCCGAGGCTACGTCCATGCGCATCGGCTCGAAGGCCGCCCGCTGCGAGTTATTCGGCTGCAGATCCTGGCAGAGATCCAGCCGTGGGACGCACCGGCAGGGCCGGCCGAAACGGGCGGGGCAGTGCTCCTTGTGGATCGCCACGACCTTCACCCGATCGGACGGATCGGCGAGCCAGCCGTCGCGGCGGAGGGTGTCCAAGTAATCCATCTACTATGTCTTACGCAAAAAACAGGTGCCGGGTTACCAGTGATTACTGCAAATGGATGAGTTGATTAGTTCGTTTGTATTACTCAATCGGTTCGGAAAGCACCTCAATCACCACCGCGAGGCCGGCGTCGAACGCTCGTCGCACCCGCGGATCGGCGAGGCCGCGGTAGCCGTGATCCTCGTCGTGGGCCAGGGTCACGTTGTCGGTGCAGAAGAGCAGGGCGCCCATCACCAGCCCGAGCCTGGCGCCGACCACCGCCGCCGCCGCACACTCGGACTCGACGCCAATGACGAGACCGGCGCATTCCTCATAGATCTCCGGCCCCTGGCGGTAGCCGGCGTCGGTGGTGTAGACCGTCCCCCGGTGAGCGGCGACTCCCGATGCGGACGCCGCTCCCCACAGCCCGGCGGTCAGCATCGGATCGAAGGCGGCGGGGAACCCGGGGGGTGCGTAGTAGCGCGACGTTCCTTCACCGCGCACGCCGCCGGTGGCCACGATCAACTCCCCCACCCCCACCTCGGGGGCCACGCCCCCACAGGCGCCGAAGACGACCACCCGCCGACCACCGGCCGCGGCCACCATCTCGAGGGCGTTGGCCGCCGCCGGGGAGCCCATCCCCGAGTAGACCAGCGTCACCGGCGAGGCGGCGCCGCGCAGATGGTAGACCTCCCGGTCGACAGTCTCGTCGAGGACAACCTCCTCGCCCCCCCATACCTCGACGATCGCCGGCAGGTAGGACCGCCGGCCGAAGGGCAGCAGGAGCACTGACTCAGCGCAGGCGAATGACGGGTTATTTGCATGGGTGAAGTCGCGCCGGTTCATGAACTCACCACCTCCTCTCAGCCTATCATCGAGCCGGGACGAAAGTCAGCGAATCGGGAGCCATGCACGTCCGACCAGCGCGCCCAATCGCGGGTATGACGTCGCACTACCCACGATTACCTCCTCGCGCCGATAATTCCTAAAAGGGCTATCCACTTCGCTCTCGTAGACACTACATCTTGTGATCCGGGCCGTTTGTGCCACCGACGAGGCTCCTATACGGCACCGGATCCACCATGGTGGCCTGCTGAAGCAGGCGAAAAAACAGCAGCCCTCGGGCGCGTGACCGTCGCCTATTGAAGCGGAACGTGAACTCGTCGAGGTAATAGTCGAGGTGCTTCGGGAGGATTGCACCTTGGTGTGTTCCTAGCCACCAGCGGCCCAGCAGAGAGGCCACTCTA
>DAOWFV010000070.1 GCA_030637805.1 Acidobacteriota bacterium
GGATGCTCACACCGGACCTCGGTTTCCGCGTCGGCAGCCAGCACAACTCGTCGCACATCGGGGACGAGTACTCGGAGCGAACGGAAACCAAGCGGATCCACTACACCCGCGAGGAGTTAGCGCTCGGCGTGAGTTGGAGCTTCCGGCCAGGTTGGACGACCTACGCCGAGCTCGGCGTCGGAAACGGTATCGCCGGTTCCATCACCAGCCGGCTGGAAGCCGGCCTGCAGTTCATCAGCAAGCAGAAGTACTGGAAGGGGCTTGCGTCGAGGTACGCAGCGGTCGACATCCGCACCTACGAGGAGACCGACTGGAGCACCCGATTCACCGCCCAGGTGGGCTACTGGATCCCAGTGGGAACCCGCAGCAGCGTCCACCGTCTCGCCCTCGAGTTCGGCACTGGACGCTCGGTCATGGGCCAGTTCCTGTGGGAGAAAGAGACCTACTTGAGCATCGGTTGGTATTACGACTGGTAGCAATTCGTGATTGGGCAGAGTGCGGCCTGCGGCCGCCCGCTTCCCAATCACCAATTGCTGATTAACCTCTCTTCAACAGCAATTCTCGTCCAGGATGTCGGCGGCTGAAAAGCCGCCGGCAGCACGGGGCGAGAATTGCTAAACGATGCGCTCCCGAATTTTGGCCGAAATGATGTCCATCATCCACACGGTGCCGGCGATGAGCAGCACCAGGGTGCCGACCTCGCCCCACTCGCCGAGGTCCACGCGGGGTTTGAGGATGTAGCCGATGCCGCCGCCGCCCACGAAGCCGATGATGGTCGACATGCGGACATTGATGTCCCAACGGTAGATGGTGAACGATAGGAACGGCGGGATCACCTGCGGCACCACCCCGTAGCGCAAGACCTGGAGGGTGCTTGCGCCGGTGGCGGTGATGGCGTCCATGGGGCCGGTGTCGATGGACTCGATCTGCTCGGAGTAGAGCTTGGTGAGAGCCGCAACCGAGTGAACCCAGAGCGCGAGCACGCCTGCAAAGGGCCCGATGCCCACCCAGGTGATGAAGATCAGGGCCCACACCAGCGGTTCGACGGCGCGAACGAAATTCATCAGAGTGCGCGACACGATGTAGGCGAGCCGGGCGACCGCCGAGCCCCGGGTCAGGTTGCGGGCCGAGGGAAATGCGAGGACGAAGGCGACCGGGATGGCGAAGGCGGTGGCCATGAAGGCAAGAAAGATCGTCTGCACCAACAGAACCAGACCCTCGTGCAGCACGCTGGAAGAGGGGTGCATCAGACCACGCACGATGTCGGCAGCCTTGCCGAACTTGGTGAGAAAGGTCACCAGCTGTAACTCGGTGATCAGCCAGCCCGCGAAGAAGGTCAGCTCGATAAAGACGGCCACGAACCATCCCCGCAGGGTGTGGGTCCACTCGAGGTCGCGCTCCCACTCGGGCACACCTGAAACCAGGGCGCGGCCGGGCGACGCTCCGAGCAAGCGATAGAAGAGATTCCACACGAGCGCCAGGCCGAGGCCCGCGAAGAGGGCCCAGGCGTAGTGGAGAAGATCGAGGATCTGCTCGGCCGAGAGTAGGAGGCCCGTGTCGCCGCGTCGGCCCGAAAATGCGACCACCAGAAGCTCGCCCATCAGGATGAGCATCGTGATCAAGGCTGCATCGATGCCCACGGCCTGCAGACGGGAGAGGTTCTTCCGCCACCCGACGGCGCCCGGAGTGATCTCGCGTCCGTCACCCATCAGAACCCCGAGTTGGAGGTGGGTTCGGCCTCCTCGCCGTAGATCTCGCGGAAGGTGTCGCGGTCGAACTCCTCCGGCCGCCCCCCCCACGCCACCTTCCCGTCGCGCAGGGCCACCAAGCGGGTCGCATAGCGCTCGACCAGGTCGATGTCGTGCAGGGAACAGATGACGGTGAGGCCCTCCTCCCGGTTGAGTGCCTCGATGTGGCGCATCACCGAGTGACGCAGGGCCGGGTCGAGGGATGCCACCGGCTCGTCGGCGAGGATCAGTCGGGGTTCCTGCATCAGGGCCCGTGCGACTGCAACCCGCTGCTGCTGGCCACCAGAAAGGGCGTCGGCCCGGCTGCCGGCGCGGTCGTCGAGGCCGACCCGGCCCAGGCTCGCCACCGCGCGCTCCCGTTCGCTCTGTGCAAAAGAAAGAACGAGGCTGGGCAGGAGCCGGCTTCGCCCGAGGGCCCCGGAGAGAACATTCGTGAGCACCGTTTGGCGCCGCACCAGGTTGAACTGCTGGAAGATCATCGCCACCTGCCGGCGCAAGCGACGCAACGAACCTCCGGAGGCCGCCGTGATTTCCTCGCCAAAGATCCACACCCGGCCCTCGGTGGGATCGATGAGGCGGTTCATGCAGCGCAGCAAGGTAGACTTCCCCGACCCGGAGAGACCCAGGATCGCCAGGAACTCACCCTCCCGCACCTCGAGATCGACGCCGGACAGGGCCCGCACCCCACCGGGGTAGACCATGCCGAGGTCCTCGGTGCGGACCGCGAGATCGGCGCTCACGAGCCGCTCCCCTCTTTTGCCCGCCGGCGTTTGAGCTTCTCCTCGGCCGCCTCGAGCAGCTTGGTGGCGCTGACCCCGGTCTCGGTGAGCGCGGTGCGGAACTCGTCAAAGTCGGCGTCCTTGCAGGGCGCCGCGGCAACTCCGGCCACCAGGTCGTAGTAGGCGCTCCGCCCGTCCGGGGTCTCGAGGAACCGCTGCATCGAGGCCTCGAAGCGCTCCCAAACGGTCTTCGAAAACCCACGACGCACACAGCACACGTCGTTTGGGATGGGGTCGGTCAGGGCGATGATCCGCACCTCGTCGAGGAGGGCCGCGCGCTCGGAAGCCGTCTGCATGTTCTTGAGGATCAGAAAGCGCGCGTCGCCGACCAGCGTGCCGTCGCGCCGGTTTGCCGCCGACGGCGGGGAGTAGAAGGTCGCACCGGCCGCGACCTTGCCATCGCGAACCGCCTGGACCACATTGGGGTGTCCGCCCGCGAAGAGCACGTGGCCCAGAGCGACGCCCGATCTCTGCAGCAGCGCCCGCGCGAAGATGTGGCCGGAGGTCGAGGTTTCGTCGGAAAAGGCAAAGTTCCTCCCGTTGAGATCCTCGAGTCGGTTCACGCCCGAGTCCGACCGGGCGAGGACGCAGCCGTAGTAGACGTTCGATAGCTCGGGTTTCGGCTGCGCACTGGTGTGGACGATACGCGTCTCGCGCAGGGTCCCGGGACGGCGGTACTCCATTTCCTTGCGCCCATCTCCCACCAGATCGCGCGGCGCCGAGTAGACCTGCCCGCTCACCGCAGCCTCCACATCCCGGTTCTCCACGAGGCGGGACACGGCCTCGACATCGCTCGCCACCGAGACCTCGATCCACCCCGGCGCGCGCTCGTCGAGGAGCTGTATGAGATCCGCCCGGAGAGGGCCAGCGAGGTCGGCGGGGAACGCCACCCGCCGGCCAGCGAGGTCCTCCGGCCGATCGGGCTCTCCCGGGCCCAACCTGGTAACCAGGATCGAGAACCGGTCCACCGAACGCACCACCTGCAGACGCGCCTCGGCGCCGTAGCGGGCGTTCGCGAGAACATAGGCGAAGGCCGGGATCCAGGCCACGTCCGCCTGACCCGCGCCCAGGGCCTGGATCACGGCCGCGTAGCTCGTGGGTACCTGCGAGCGCAGGATCAGGCCGCTGTCGGCGCGGATGAAGCGGGCGAGCTCGTCGCCCCGCCGCACCAGCGTCCCCTGCTCGACCGACGGCACGAAGAGCATCTGCACGGCCTTTTGGCCGCTCGCTTCCAGCTGGGCGCGATGACGCAAGCCCCACACGAAGAGGACCAGGAGCAGGCCCACGAGCAGCCATCCCATCCGCGGCAACCACGCATTGCGTTGGCGAGCTTCCATCTTTCGCGCCAGTCGGCGGTCAGCCTAACATAGACCCCAGCTGGCGGCTGCAGCCCGCCAGCCGGGGAATTCTCAATTTTGAATTCTCAATTCTCAGTTGTTTTCACCCGCCGGGCTCGCTTTGCCGGCCTCGCCCAATGAACATCCGCACAGGGTTCACGTGGCAGGCATCGACTATTCAAAATTGAGAATTGAGAATTGAGAAGTGAGAACTATTACTCAACCCCTCGATCTCCTTCCTCAGGATTTTCCACTGGTCGCGGTGCGATCACGACACCCCCAGGGTCCGAGGTCCTTCTGCTATCCTCGCTCTCAGCTCGCGGCGCGAACCGAAAAAACCCCGCAGCCCCCAAACCGTTAACACCCCCCCGGGAGGAGATCCGATGAAACCGCAATTTCTGTCCGCCACCGTCCTCGCCTTCACCCTGTGCCTGCCGGCCGCCGCGATCGAGGCGCCCCTGCCCCGGCACCCCGCGCCGTCGCCCGACGGAGAGCTCATCGCCTTCTCCTGGCAGGGAGACCTGTGGCTGGTCGGTGTCGATGGCGGCGAAGCGCGGCGCCTGACGGCTCATCCCGCCACCGAACGCTTCCCGGTGTGGTCGAGGGACGGAGACCACATCGCCTTCGCCTCGAATCGCCACGGTAATGACGATGTTTTCGTCGTGCCGGCCGACGGAAGCCGCGCCCCGAAGCGTCTGACCTTCGCCTCCACCGGCGACACACCGGAAGATTTCACCCCGGATGGCACCGCGGTGCTTTTCAGCTCCAATCGGGCCGAAGGGGTGCGTTGGGGACCCCAGCTGTGGACCGTGCCGCTGGACGGCGGCACCCCCGCCATGGCGCAGGACGCCTTCGGCGAGCACGCCGCCTACTCAGCAGATGGAGCGACCCTCGTCTTCGTTCGCGGCAACACAAAGTGGGCCCGCCGCGGCTACCGCGGCGCCGCCAGCCGCGATCTGTGGCTGCGAGAGGAGGGCGACACCTACACCCGGCTCACCGACTTTGAGGGTACCGACGACCAGCCCTCCTGGATCGACGGCCGGACCCTCTCTTTCCTCTCCGATCGGGAAGGACGCAAGAACGTCTACCTGTTCGACACCAACAGCAGGGAAGCGAGGCAGCTCACCAACCACCAGGGATCGGCCGTGCGCTTTCCCCGCGCCTCCGCGAACGGCGCCGTGATCGCCTACGAATTCGAGGACGCTTTGTGGACGGTGCGTCCCGACGGTGGGACACCGGTCCGGCTCCACATCGAGGTACCGGCCGAGGAGCTGGTGAACCCCGTCCAGCGACACACCTCGAGCGACAAGGCCGGAGAGCTGGCGATCAGCCCGGACGGCAAGCTGGCCGCCTTCACGGTGCACGGTGACGTCTTCGTCACCGACATTGCATCCAAGGAGGACCAGGAGATCGCCAAACCACCCACGGTGCGGGTCACTTCAACCCCGGAGAGGGAGGAGCACGTGAGCTGGTCCCCCGACGGCAAGCGCCTGCTCTTCGCCTCGGCGCGCGACGCGAACATCGATCTCTACATCGCACGGCCGGCCGACGAGGACACGCCCTGGACAGACAGCTTCAACTTCACCCTCAACCGACTCACCGACTCACCCGCCGTCGAGCGATTCGCCAGGTTCTCGCCGGACGGCGATCGGGTGGCCTTCGTGCGTCACAAGGGCGACCTGGTTGTGATGCCCTCAGAGGGCGGCGCCGAGACGGTTCTCCTCGAGCACTGGACAACGCCCGACTACGCCTGGTCGCCCGACGGCGCCTGGATCGCCTACTCCACTCCCGACGAGAGCTACAACTCCGAGGTCTGGATCGTACCCGCCACCGGTGGCACGGCCTACAACGTGAGCCGTCACCCGGACGACGACTTCGGCCCGCACTGGTCCGAAGACGGGCGCCGGCTGGTCTGG
The DNA here is from genome assembly GCA_030637805.1 of Acidobacteriota bacterium. Taxonomy (GTDB): domain Bacteria; phylum Acidobacteriota; class Thermoanaerobaculia; order Thermoanaerobaculales; family Sulfomarinibacteraceae; genus Sulfomarinibacter. The sequence continues at coordinate 5,781 of DAOWFV010000070.1, forward strand.
CTTTCGAAGCGCCGTGCCGACACTTTCGACGTCTGGGGGATATGGCTCACCCGCGCCGACGATGAGCGCACGGCAGCACAGTGGCTGAAGGTGTGGAACGGAAAGGACAAGCCCAAGAAGGAGAATGGCGACGATGAGGAGGCCAACGACAAGAACGGGTCCGATGACGAGGAGAAGCAGCCCGAGCTGCCGACTGTGAGCATCGACTTCGACGACCTCTGGAGAAGAGCCCACGCCATCACCGATCTCAAGGGCGACGAGGGATCCGCCCGGGTCAGCCCCGACGGCAAGACGGTGATCTTCACCGCCGAGCACGAGGGCGAGGAGGACATGTACAGCGTGCGCTGGGACGGCGAGGACATCAAGCGCCTCACGAAGGACGGCGCCGAGCCAGAGGACATGCAGTTCGGCCCCAAGGGCAAGACCATCTTCTACCTCGACGGCAAGGGAAAGATAAAGCGGGTGGGTCTGGACGGCAAGGCCGGCGACGCCATTCCCTTTGCCGCCCGCTACGAGGTGGACTCGCGGAAGGAACGCGCGGCCGTCTTCGAAGCGGCCTGGCGTGCTCTCAACGAGAATTTCTACGACCTGGATTTCCACGGCGTCGACTGGCCCGCACAGCGCGAAAAGTACCGGCCCTGGGCCCTCGAGGCCTCCACCGAGGCGGACTTCGCGGACGTGGTCAACCTGATGCTCGGCGAGCTCAACGCATCCCACATGGGCTATTACCCTCCGGGAACCCGGGGCGGCGGTCCACGGCGCGGGGAAAACACCGGCTGGCTCGGCGTCACCTTCGACCCGGAGGCCGGCGGGGCCGGGATTCTGATCCGGGAGGTCCTGCCTGACTCCCCCGCCGCACGAACCGACGTGGGCCTGCGTGCCGGAGACCGCCTGCTTGCCGTCAACGGCGCCGAGATCACCTCCAGCACCAACGTCTTCGCGCTCTTGGCCGACACCGTCGGACAGCGCACACCGATCGCGGTGCAATCAGGCGATGGCGGCGAGAGGACCGTGGTCGTGGAGCCGATCGACTACCGAGGCCAGAGAGGGCTGCGCTACCAGGAGTGGGTACGCGAGCGCCGCCGGCTCACCGAGAAATTCTCGGGCGGGCGTCTCGGCTACCTCCACATCCAGGGCATGAGCATCCCATCCTTTGAGGAGTTCGAGCGCAATCTCTTCGCGGCGGCGGACGGCAAGGAGGGCCTGCTGATCGACGTTCGCTCGAACGGCGGCGGTTGGACCACCGACTATTTGATGGCGGTGCTCATGGTCCGCCGTCACGCCTACACGGTGCCCCGCGACGGAGACCCGGAAAATCGAGCCTACCCGCAGCGCCGACTGCCGCTGGCCGCATGGACAAGACCGGCAGCCGCTCTGTGCAACGAGGACTCCTACTCCAACGCCGAGATCTTCTCCCACGCATTCAAGTCGCTGGAGCGCGGCCCGCTGGTCGGCTCCCCAACCTTCGGCGCGGTGATCTCAACCGGCGGCACGACGCTCCTCAACGGCGCCCTGGTGCGGCTACCATTACGTGGGTGGTTCGTGGCCTCCACCGGCATGAACATGGAGAACAACGGCGCCGTGCCGGACGTCATCGTGTGGCAGCCGCCGGCTGAAGACAGCTCGGCGGACGCCGACACCCAGCTCGAGCGCGCGGTCGAGGTTCTGCTGGCGACGCTCGAAGACGACCCCCGAGCCGGGGCCTGGTAATCGCGTCAGGGAGGCATGGCTCGCCCCGATGATTTCCGCGCCATCGTGTGGCCGAGACGGCCGCACCACAAGACCGGCTCTGAGCCTTTGTGGTGCGGGCGTCCCGCCCGCACTTGGATCGTGACGGTCTTTGTGATGCTGGCCGCCGGCCTCTCGGCCGCCGCCGCACAGGAAACTCCGACGCCGTACGGAACGGCGATCGAGGTCAACCGTATCCTCACCGAGGTGCGGGTGGTCGACCGCGATCATCTGCCGGTGCCGGATCTCCGTCCCGAGGAGTTTGTGGTCACGATCGACGGAACCAGGGTGGAGGTGGAGTCCGTGACCTGGATTCCGGCCGTAGCCGAGACCGCCGTCTCCCCGATGTCGCGGGCAACCGCCGCCGAGCCCTGGACTGCCGACTCACCACCGACACCCGAAGGCCGGCTGATCATCATCGTCTTCCAGACCGATCCGGCGCCGCGGCACGCCCGGACCGTCGGTCTCGTCAAGATCACGCCGCTCGCGGCCGAGTTCGTGCGCAACCTCGGTCCGGCTGACCGGGTTGCGATGCTGGTCTTCGGCAGTCACCTCGAGCTGCGCTCGGACTTCACCGCCGACCACGAGTCCATCGCCGAGTCCCTCAACGTGCAGGAGGTGCTCCGAGGACGGTCGGACCGGCTGGGACCTTCGTCACCCTCGTTGGCCGACCACTTCGATTTCGAGGAGGCTCGGGACGCCGCCAGCATGAGCCGCGCCCTCGAGGTCATCGGCAACGCCCTGAAGCCAATCCCCGGCACCAAGTCCCTGGTCTTCTTCGGGTTCGGCCTCGGACGCATGAGCGCCGGCACGGCCATCACGGTCGGTGACGGCTACGACAGGGCGATGCAGGCGCTGACCGCAGCGCGATGCTCGGTCTTCTCGCTCGATTTCACCGACGCCGACTTCCACTCTCTGGAATTGGGGCAGAGGAAGATCGCGGAGGACACCGGGGGCCTCTACGTCAAGACCCACACCTTCCCAAAAAACGCGATGAAGATGCTGACGGGGGTGATCTCGAGCTACTACGAGCTTTCGATCGTGCCCCCACCGAACCTCGGTGACTCCTACAAAATCAAGGTCAAGGTGGCCCGGCGGGGAACCACCGTCTACGTCCGCCAGTACCACCCGTCGTAGACCGGTCGGCGTCTACCGTTGCTTAATCACCGTCCAGTCGTAGGCGATGAACGTGACGAGGTAGGACTCGGGCACCGGCTCTTCGCGATACCGGTTGACGTAGGCCACGAGTGATGACGCGACCCCGTCATTGACGAAGTCTCCCTTGTACCACTTGAGGATCTCCGACAATTGCACCCTGTTTCGGTCCGGGTCCACCCGAACGTGACGTTCGCTGTTGAAGAACTCCCGGGTCGCCATATCGAGCTGGCGTTCGAGGATGGAGCCCTGAAACCGCTGCCTCGGCAACCGCGGACAGCCGCCGGACATGCAGTTGAGGGTGAAGTGGACCCGAGGCTCGCCGAGGGCCCGGATGACGTCGTTCTCGTATGCATGCAGTGACATCTCGCGCCCGTCGATGGCGAATTTCCGGCGTTTGAAGAAGCGTAGTCGTTTAAAGACCCCGTCGAGATCATCGGGGAGACCGGCATCGAGTATGCCGCGCATGGCGAGGGCGTTGTAGGCGTTGATGTGGTGAGCGAGCATATCGGCCCGGCTCGGAAACAGCTCGGGGGTCGTTTCCGGGCCTGCCCGGCCGACGAAGGCGACGAAGCGGTCGAGATCGCCGGTGTCGCGCGCGAGACCGGCAAAATCCACCCGGCCGTCGTCGTCCACGAAGCGATCGAGGACCCGCGACCAGGCCTCTTCGGCCTCGATCGCAGTGCCTCCGGCCGCTTCCAAGCCAGCCACTGTCACCAAGACGGCAACAACGGCCGCCAACAAAAAAATCCGGTTCATGGCGCCCTCCCAGCTCGCATTTCTCACCAGCTTCCTGCGACGGACGGCGATGCACCGACCCAGGCGGAAGGCTCGGGGTACAAGGTGCATGGCTGGTCGCAAGTACCAGGTCGCAGGTCCCATCCACCCGCCCGAGTTATGGGGTGCTTCCTTTCCTGAGACCTGAAGCCTGAGACCTGAAACCCCAAATCCCCCGAGCAGCGCTTCGCCGCCCTAGCGACGGAACCCGGCGAGCTAACAGCCTCGCCTATGATGTGTTGGAGGCCGAATTTCGGTTACAGCCACTAGCCCGCGTATCCCACCAGCTTCCTGCTGCGGCCGACGATGCACCGACCCAGGCGGAAGGCTCGGGGTACAAGGTGCATGGCAGGTCGCAGGTACCAGGTCGCAGTTCCCATCCACCCGACCGAGTATTTGAGTGCTTCCTTTCCTGAGACCTGAAGCCTGAGACCTGAAACCCCAAATCCCCCGAGTAGCGCTTCGCCGCCCTAGCCCGCACTTCTCACCAGATTCCTACTACGGGTCGCAATGCACAGCACGTGTCTGCGTTTTCTCGATTTGCTCGCTCGAC
>DAOWFV010000098.1 GCA_030637805.1 Acidobacteriota bacterium
CGGCTGATGGCGGCGGATGCGGTGGTCTACGATCGTCTCGCTGCCGCCGCGCTGCCATGTGATCTGGCGCCCGAGGTGGAGCTCCATCCGGTTGGAAAGGTCGCGGGGACCCACCCGGTGCCGCAGGAGGAGATCAACGCCCTCCTGGTCCTGTTAGCCCGCGACGGGAAGAAAGTCGTCCGCCTCAAGGGTGGCGACCCGTACGTCTTCGGTCGCGGTAGCGAGGAGGCGGAGGTCTTGGCAGCCGAGAGCATCCCGTTCGAGGTCGTCCCCGGCGTCACGTCAGGGGTGGCGGCACTGGCCTGGGCGGGCATTCCGGCAACCCACCGCCGTGAGGCGGTTCGCCTGACCCTGCTCACCGCCCACGAGGCGATCAAGAGCGACGGCCCGCAGGTGCGCTGGGACCTGTTGGCCGCGGATCCTCATGCCACCTTGGTGGGCTACATGGGGGTCACTGCCCTGCCGCAGGTAGTGGCGAAGCTGCTCGAGGCGGGGATGGATCCGGAAACGCCGGCCGCCATGGTCGAGCAGGGAACCACCGCCGCTCAACGACGGGTGGTGGCGACGCTTGCGAAGCTTCCGGGGGCCGTCGAGCAGGCCGGCCTGCAACCCCCGGCCGTTTTTGCCATCGGCCCTACGGTGGAACATGCAGAGGTGCTGGACTGGTATTCGCAGCTTCCCCTGGCTGGACACCGTCTGCTGGTTCCGGCCAACGGCCTCGATCTGGCTGACCGCCTGGAGGTGGCGGGAGCGGAGCTGGTGCTCCTGCCGCTGCCGGTGACGCCGGCGGCGCGGGTGGTGATGGGGGCCCTGCCGCTGACCGGATGTGTGGTCAGGAGCGCCGCCGAGGTGGATTGGCTGGATGAGGAGCGCGGAGGTCCGGGATGGGAGGAGGGAGTCACCGCCTGGTGTGTCGGGCGCGAGGCGGCTGAGCGTGCTCGGGAGCGGGGATGGCCCCAGGTGCACGAGATCGCAGCAGGAGTCGACAGTGCCGAGATCGCGGCGCAGATCGCCGGCGGTGCGGGAGCGGGTTCAACGGAGCGGCCTCCGCGATGATCAAGCTCGGTCTGCGGATTCGCTTCTTCCTCTACTCCAACACCCTGATTGCGGTGACCATGACCCTGGTCACGATTTTTGGCGCGATGCACGAACGGCGAACCCTCAACGAGGCCATCATCAGCCGTGGGCGGAGCATCGTCGAGGCAATGGCGATACCCGTTTCCGCCGCCCTCAAACACGATCCGTCCGGAGAGGCGGGGGAGATCCGGCTGATCGAGGACTACATTTCGGAGATCTCGGCCCACAACCATGACGTCATGCGGTATGCAATCGTCACGGACGCCGAGGGCTTCGTGATGCACTCCAGCCGGGGAGATCTCGTGGGCGGCGCGTTCGAGCGCGCTTTAGGACCGGGAGATGCGGGAAGCGGGCCCCAGGTTGCCGATGATCTGACCGGGACCGGGGAGGACCTCCTCGAGGTTCGTGCCGCCCTCACCGACGCCGACGAGTTCTTGGGTTCACTGGCTGTGGGGTTTTCGCTGGAACCGATCGAGCAACAGGTGCGGGAGGTGGCCGGCAAGGCTGCCCTGGTGGCGCTGGTGCTGATGCTCGGCAACTCGATCATGACCGCGCTCTACGTCGAGACTCTCATTCGCCCGATCATCAACCTCAACCAGACCATGAAGCGGGCGGGAATGGGGAACCTCACCGTCCGTGCGCCTGTGCGGCGGGGCGACGAGGTAGCCGAGCTCTCGGACGTCTTCAACCGCATGATGGATGAGCTCGAGGCCTCACAAGCGCGGGAGGAGCTACACCGGGCCCAGCTCGCCCATACCGAGAAGATGGCCGCGGTGGGCACCCTGGCGGCGGGCGTGGCGCATGAGGTCAACAATCCGCTCGCGGGGGTTCTTGCGAGCATCGAGAATCTGCGCAGCCACCCCGACGACGAGGAGATGCGTGATCGCTACCTTGGTCTCATCGCCGACGGACTCAATCGCATCGAGCGCACCGTGGCCAACCTCCTGAACTTCGCCCGCCAACGCGAGATCCGGCTCGAGCCCACCTCCGTCAATCACAACCTCCACCACGTGGTGGAGCTGGTAGGCTATCAGTTGCGGGTCGCCGGCGTGGGGGTGAAGTTCGATCTCGATGATGCAGACGCGATCGTTCTCGCCGATCACTTTCAGATGGAGCAGCTCTTCCTCAACCTGGTGCTCAACGCCCTCGACGCCATGCCTGAAGGAGGAACCTTGTACCTCAGGACGCGGGTTCGCGGCGGCAGGGTGATCGTCGAGGTCCGGGACACCGGGGCCGGGATCCCGACCGAGATTCGTGACCGGATCTTCGATCCCTTCTTCACCACCCGTGAGGTGGGTGAAGGTACCGGGCTCGGGCTGGCGGTCAGCAGCAGAATCGTGGAAGCCCATGGGGGTAAGATCGAGCTGGAAACCAAGGTCGGTCGGGGATCGACCTTTCGCGTGATTCTGACCGCCATGCGGGAGTACGGGCGCGGGGGAGAAGCGTGATGAAGATTTGCGGGCACCGCTTGTTGATTGTCGAGGACGAGCCCCTGCTGCGCATCACCATGGCCGATGCCCTGCGAAAGGAGGGGTGGGTGGTGGACGTGGCCGAGGACGGGGTCAAGGGCGCCGCCCTCTTCGAGCAGCACGTGCACGACCTTATCCTCACCGATCTGGTGATGCCGCGCCTCGGCGGAATGGACCTGCTCAAGCGGATCAAGGCTCTGCAGCCGGACACCACGGTGGTGATCATCACCGCTCACGGCACGGTGGATCGCGCCGTGGAGGCGATGCGCGAAGGCGCCGCGGATTTCATCGCCAAGCCCTTCTCGATGGCGCAGCTGGTCGTGCGTCTGAGCAACGTCTGTTCGGTGCGCATCCTGCGCGAGCAGAACGTGCGCCTCCAGGCCCAGCTCGAGCAGCGCCACTCGTACTCGAACATCATCGGCAAGTCCAAGCCCATGCAGGAGGTCTTCGACCTCATCCGACTGGTGGCTGACTCGGATGCCTCGGTCATCGTTCACGGCGAGAGCGGCACCGGCAAGGAGATGGTGGCCTCGGCCGTCCACTTCAACTCCCGACGCCGCGCCAAACCCTATATTCGGGTCAGCTGCGCTTCCCTGCCCGAGTCGTTGATCGAGTCCGAGCTCTTCGGCTTCGAGAAGGGCGCCTTCACAGGAGCCAGTGAGCGCCGCATCGGCCGTTTCGAAGCCGCCAGCGGAGGAACTCTCTTCCTCGACGAGATCGGCGAGCTTCCACTGACGTTTCAGGTGAAGCTGCTGCGGGTGCTTCAAGAGCAACAGATCGAACGCCTCGGCTCCAACCGGCCGATCGACATCGACGTACGGATCGTCTCAGCCTCGCTCCGTCCCCTCGAGGAAGAGATCCGCGGCGGCCGTTTTCGCGAGGACCTCTACTTCCGGGTCAACACCGTTGCCATCCACCTGCCGCCGCTGCGCGATCGCCGGGTCGACATCCCTCTCCTCGCCGAGACATTTCTGCAGGAGTTCGCGACCGATCGGATGCGCGAGATCGCGGGTTTCACCGATGGCGTGACCGAGCTCTTCGAGACCTACGCGTGGCCGGGCAACGTTCGCGAGCTGCGCAACGTCGTGGAGCGCGCCGTTCTCTTCTGTCGCGGTTCCCAGGTGACCATCGACGATCTTCCGCCAAGCCTCAGAGGGGACGCCCCGGAGGCGGCGATCGGTGAGCCCGCTCGGGTGATTCCGATGCAAAAGGCGGTTCTAGGTGCGGAGACCGAGGCCATTCGCGCCGCGCTTGCCGCTACCCAGGGACGTCGTGCGGAGGCCGCCGAGCTTCTCGGCATCAGCCGCAAGACCTTGTGGGAGAAGATCAAGACCCTCGAAATATCAGTTGATTGAACCTCACTCCGGGTTCAATTCTCGGCCTCATATTCACGACACGAAGCTCTCTCCTGAGTAAAGCCACCGGGTGTTTGTCGTGAATCTGAGGCCGAGAACTGAAAAATGAGGTTTGCGACGAAAAGCAGGAGCTTCAGATTTGTGAAGCTTCCCACAACCCCTGGTTATACTTGATCGACCGAGGTTGGAGGCGCGCCGATGAGGGTCCTGCAGACGTGGATCGTGCTGCTCGCCATGGCGGTGGCGGCTCCCCAGCTGGCAGCCGAAGAAACGGAGCCGAACTCCAAAAAAGCCTTGCGTCTCTTTTACGATCGAGGATTCCGACTCGGCTCGGCCGAGGACAAGTTCTCGCTGCGGATCAACGGGTTGCTCCAGGTGCGCTACACCTATGTCGACTACGACCCGGCCGTCCGCCATAACCAGAGCGACTACTCCAACTTCTACGTGCGCCGAGCCAGGCTCTACTTCACCGGGCATGCCGCCGACCCGCGCTTCACCTACTTCATTCACATCCAGCTCGAGCCGAGCCAGGGTCTGAAGGCAAACGACATGTGGGTGGAGTACAGGTTCTCCGACATGCTGCGCCTCGGCGCCGGACGCAACAAGATCGCTTACGGGCTCGAGTTCATGAACTCGGGATCTGCGCTGGGAATGGTGGACCGGTCGGTCATGTACGGTGAGACCGACATAGATGTCGGTCGGGTCGATGATCCCGGCCCGCGCTATCCCGGCGGCGGAACCTCACGTTTCGGTCTCAACTGGCATGCGGTCACGGGCTTTTCGGTCGGCGGATTGACGTTGTACCGCTCGCTCGGGGTTCAGCTCCAGGGTCGCAGCGGGTCCGTCTCCACGCCGACCTTCGAGTACCAGGCGGGGCTGTGGCAGGGGAGCGGTACGGGGAGCCTGTCGAATCGGGGGAACGGCCACCTCTATTCAATGCGGGTCGGCTACCACCCGTGGGGATGGGTCGACTGGCGGGTTGTCGGGGATGTCGACGATACAGAGCACTTCAAGCTCGGGGTCTTGGCTTCAGCCTATGTGAACTCGGATGACCAGGGTGGAGGATTTGACGAAGGTGGTCACAACCTGGCCGCCATGGCCCGTTACCGAGGCTGGTCGGTGGACATCGAGTGGGGGACCGAAAGGTCCGACTACGATCTCTTTGCCGAGGATTTCGAGCGTGAAGGGTGGCGGGCGAGTGTCGGCTGGTTCGTGGTCCCTGCTCGATGGGAGGTTCGTGCGCGTTATGCCGAAATCCAGCGGCTCAGGCGCCCCACCTATCAAAGTGCAGTGGATTCGGGTCTCGGGATTCCCGAGGTCTGGGACGGAGAGGACTGGACGCCGGCCCTGGAGTCGAAGATCTCGGAGACATCGGTTGCCCTGAGCTATCGGTTGCCGGGTTGGCGTAACAAGCTGATGCTCGATCTCTCTCGCCTCGAGCGGCAGTTCGCCGCCGATCCTGATGCGGTGATCGACGGTCAGCCGTCACCGGTCCCTCGCCACCCTGACCAGGTCGACTGGCGCGTCCGCGCCATGGTGCAGCTAGTCTTTTAGTTTTGAGTTCTTAGTTTTGAGTTTTGAGTTACTGGCACCCGCAGGGTGCGAGTACGTCCGGTCAACCCGCCGACGGGAGCGGATGTGGCCGCAGCCGGGGATCGCCGGCGAGCGGCCACCCGCTCACGGTGGTGGGTCACGGCGCTCGCAGGGCGCCAGTAGCGCACCCTTTCTTTCGGCAC
>DAOWFV010000064.1 GCA_030637805.1 Acidobacteriota bacterium
CGGTCGGCGACGAGGCGGGCCTCGGAGCGGCCGGTGACAGCGACCAGGAGGTCGGGGGTGGCGAGAAGGTCGGGCGGGATCAGGTCCCGCACGGCAACGGGTTCGGACATGAGAGTGCTCCTTCAAGAAGAGGGGAAGGAGCCGTGCACGGCTGTGATTCCCTGGATGACGACGACCTGAGGTGCCGGGACCACCTGTTGGTGCGGGGGCGTGCGGTCGAGCGCGGCGTGGACGCTCCCTACGTGGATGCGGTCCAGGGCGTCTGGCGGGTTGCCGAAGGTGGTGAGCTCGAACCGGTCGCACGCCACCGCACCTTCGGTGGAGACTTCGACCGCGACCACTTCGCGCTGGTCAACTACATCCCGCTGCCGTGTGTCGCCATCCCCCGCCTCCTCGCTCTGGAGGCCGGTGGTTTCGATCCCGAGATCGACCTGTACGAGGACTGGGATCTTCTCCTGCGTCTGGTGCGACGGGTCCCCTTGACCTACCTGCCCGCTGTGACCTGCGAGTACCGGGTGATCGCCGGCTCGCAGGGAATCACGGGTGTGCACCCGCCGGGTTCCGAGGGTCAGCTGGCGGCTCTGAAGACCATCTGGAGGCGCCACGGCCTGCTCGAGGACGGTGACCGCCTGGCCTCGGCCGTGATGGCGTTGGTGGCGGCGCGGGACCGGGCCGCGGAGCGAGCGCGGGTGTGCGACGAAGAGCTCATCGAGGGGCACGGCATCAGGGACGGACTCGAGGGCGAGCTCGAACGGATTCTTTCCGAGACAGCGGGGTCGAGGGAACGGATCCAGGGCCTCCAGGGCGAAGTCGACCGGCTGAACGGCATTCTCGAGCAGATTTACCAATCAAAGACGTGGAAGCTGCACGATCGAGTGGAGCGCCTCCGCAACCGCTTCCGTTCGCGATGAGCCGCGCCTTCCTGATCTGCCCGGAGCCGGTGCGACGGGTGACCGCAGGCGTCGGCACCCGCTTCCTGACCCTGGCACGGGTTCTCGCCGATGCCGGGCACGAGGTGACCATCGCGGTGCCCAACGATCCCAGTGAGGCTGCTTCCCCGGGCGAGGGAGTTCAGCTCGTGAGGGCGGATCCGGATCGGCTCGGGAAGCAGGCGGACGGGCACGACTGGGTGCTGCTTCACGCCCACCTCGGCAACCACTATCTGGCGCAGAGAGACGATCTCCCGGTGGTCGTCGATCTTTACGATCCCTTCCTGGTCGAAAACCTCCATTACCACCGCGAGCTCGGCCTCGCGCCGTTCGCCAACGACCACGCGACCTGGCGCCGGCAGATGGTGAACGGTGATCTCTTCCTGTGTTCGTCGGAGGAGCAGCGCCTTTACTATCTCGGCTGGCTGAGCGCCCTCGGGAGGGTCAACCCACTCGTCCTCGAGGATGACCCGAGCCTGAGTCGGCTGATCGTGGAGCTACCGTTCGGCGCCCCGGAGGGCGCACCGCCCGTGCCACCACCCCGATCGGAGGTCCTCCCCGGTGTGGACGATGATGCGCCCCTGCTTTACTTCGGCGGCATCTACGACTGGTACGACCCCGAGGTCGTCCTCGAGGCCCTGCCTGCGCTTCTCGAGCGCGACCCGCGCACCGCGGTGGTCTTCGTGGAGCACCCGCATCCCGAGCTGACGCCGCTGACGGCGGCTGCACGCACTCGTGAGCTGGCGGAAAAAAAGGGATGGGCGGGCGGTACGGTGCGTTTCGAGGACTGGCGTTCGTTCGAGCAGCGGTTCGAGCTGCCCCAGGTCTGCGATCTCGCGGTTGTGACGCACAGGCCCGGCCTCGAGACCGACCTCAGCCTGCGCACCCGGATGGTCGACCTCATGTGGTTGGGCTTGCCGACCGTGGTCACTGAGGGCGGCACCATGGCCAGGGTGGTCCGGGAGGAAGGGGCCGGGGTGGTCGTTCCGGCGGCAGACCCGGCCGCCCTCGCCGATGCGGTGGGGGAGCTGCTCGATAATGCCGATCGGAGGCAGCGCATCCGGGAAGCGGCGCGGGCGTGGGCCCGGAGCCGCAGCTGGCCGAAGGTAGCGGCACCGCTGCTGGAGTTCGCGGCCGCGCCGCGTCGTGATTCCCTCCGTACGCGCTTCGCTGACCTCGCGCCCGATGGCGTGGCGACCGAAGGACCGCTGCTTCGCCTCCTCCAGCGCAAGCTGGGGCGGCTTCGAGGTAGGCGGTGAAAGCCTCGGTGATCGTCGTCGTCCACGCCGGGGCGCATCATCTCGAGGACAGTCTCGGCTCGCTAGCCGCGTACGCCGACCGCTCCGACGTCGAGGTGGTGTTGGTCGACAACGCGTCTGCCGACCGCTGCGGCGAGGAGGCGGCTCGAAAGTGGCCGTGGGTGAGGGCGGTGCGATCGGAGAGCAACCTCGGCTTCGCGGGCGGGGTCCACCTCGGCGTGGACGCCGCCGAGGGAGAGGTGTTGGTGCTGCTCAACGACGACGCTGCGGCTGGGGATGGCCTTGTCGAGGCCCACCTCGAGAGTCTTGCCGCGAATCCCCTCGCGGCGGTCAGCGCCGGCCGTCTCCTGAGCTGGGACGGCAAGCGCCACGATTTCGTGCGCGGAGGAGTGACATTTGACAGCCACGCCTTCCAGCTCGGCCAGGGCTCTCAGGTGGCGGATGTCGATCCTCCCGCCGCTGGGGAGGCCTTGCCCTTCGCTTGCGGCGGCAACTTGGCGGTGCGGCGCGATGACTGGCTACGTACGGGTGGATTCGACCGCGACCTCTTCGCTTACTTCGAGGACGTTGACCTCGGATGGCGCCTGTGGGCGCGGGGGCGCGAGGTGGTGGCCGCCCCCGACGCGGTCGCGCGCCATCGGGGCGCCGCCACCTCGGCCGGTCTCGGCGACCTTCGCCGCGGGGTGCTCTTCGAGCGCAATGCCCTGCGGACGTTTCACGCATGCGCAGATGACGCGTGCCGCGCCGCCTTCGGCCCGGCCGTCTACGCCACCTTTCTCCACCGTATGACGGCCTTCGCCGGGGAGAGGCCCGAGATCGAGCAGGTCGCAGCCGACCCGTTCGGCGGGGGCGCGCCGGCACCGTCGCGGCGTGAGCGTTGGCGCCGGCGTTATCGCGAAGGTGGACTGGTGGGAAGCGCCCGTCACCTGCTCGCCCGTCTGCTTCTCGGTCGCCGGGCGGGAAGCCCGGTGCTGGAGGATGGCCTGCTGCTCATGCAGCTGCGCGCCGCGCAGGGTTTCTTCGCCGGGGTCGACCGGGCCGAGCAGCGGCGGGTCGAGCTCGAAGAGGCGCGCACCGTGCCCGATCGCGAAATCCTGGAGCGCTTTCCGCGCCTGGTGGTACCGACCTACGCCGGCGATGACGAGTGGTTCGCCTCGGATGCCTTTCGCGCTCTCCTTCCCGACGACTGGCCTCTCGAGCATCGCGGCCTGGACGAGGTGATGGGGAGTTAGGTTGCAGGTCTCAGGTTGCAGGTCACAGGTTGCAGGTCACAGGTTGACGGGACCGAATTTGGAATTCGGAATCTCGCACGGCTGCCGTTGATACTCGATTCTCGATACTCGATTCTCGATACGTGATGCTCGATGGAGTAAGGGCCTAAACCGCTTATCTCACTGGGTTTCGAGACGAAGGTTTAGCCGCCGGGTTTCCTTGCCATGCATTCGGAGACGTTGAATCCGAACTGCGCGTAAAATTCGTGGGCGTCGTCGGTCCGCAGCAGCTGTTGGGAGGTCATGGCCACCGCCGGGTGTTCCATGATGCACTCCATGAGCCATTTGCCGATTCCTTTTCCCCGGTAGTCGGGATCGACGATCACGTCCGCGATCCACGCAAAGGTCAGGTTGTCGCTTACCACTCGTGCGAATCCAACCTGCCGGTCTCCGTGAAATGCCGAGAAGGGCACCGAGGTATGGAGTGTGCTTTCGATGACCGAACGTTCGCGGCGCGGCGCCCAGTAGGAGGTGCGAAGCATGCTCTCGACGAAGTCCACATCCACTGATGCGGGGTCGTCGTTGATTACAAATTCGTTTCTTGACCATTCCATCTGACGGGTCATTCCTTTTCATTGAAGGGTTTCTCGGATGACCGTTTCCCGGTTACCGAGTCGATCGCGATACGCGAACTGATCTCCTTGTTCCGGCGTCTCACCGATCGATCTTCCGGGCCCGGGTCGCTGCGAACGATGAGATGTACCTCGAGAGCTCGTCCTCCTCCGGTGGAAAGGTGTCCTCGTAGAAACCCGTGAGCACGAACCCTGCCTCGATCTGGCCTCCGATCTGGTCGGCGAGGGAGTGGCCGAATTCGAGGGGCTCCCCGTCGGCGATCTGCCGTTCCCGCCCCCGCTCATCACGGTGAACGAGATCGGAGTAGGGGATGGCGTGTGCCACCCGCAGTGGATCGGCGCTCGAGTCCGGGTGGTCGTCGAACAGATACCTTACCGGATTGGTGAATCCCGCCAGCAGGTCACAACCCCTCCGCAGGACCCTGAAGCTCTCGGACCACACCGGACGGAGGTCCGGTACGAACGAGTTCGACACCGGGTGTACGATCAGATCGAAGACACCGTCGTCGAAGACGCCGAGATCGGCCATGTCGCCTTCGATGGTTTCGAGATCGAGGCCGTCTCGCTCGGCCACCATCCGGTCCTGGGCGAGCTGATTCGGTGAGTTGTCGAAGACCACGACCCGGGCGCCGGCCGCGGCGAGAATCGGTCCCTGCTGACCGCCGCCCGAGGCGAGGCACAGGACCTTGGCCCCTTGGACTTCGGGAAACCACGAGCGGGGCACCGCTTTCGTGGGAGTCAGCACGATCTGCCAGTCTCCACGGCGGGCGGCTGCGATCTCTTCCGCCGACACGGGAACCGTCCAGCGGTTCTTCTTGGCCACCTGCGTGTCCCAGGCCCTGCGGTTCAGATCGCGGACATCGACCATGCAGACCCCCCGTCAGTCCGTGGAGAGAAATCCCTGGATGTAGAGAGTGGCGCGGCCCGCGATGTGGACGCGGTCTTCCATCTGAGTGCACCACAGCTCGCCGCCACGCGCTGACAGCTGGCGCGCATGCAGGTGTTTCTTCCCGAGCCGCTCCGCCCAGTACGGGGTCAGGGTCGCGTGCGCCGATCCTGTGACCGGATCTTCTGGAATCCCGGCTTGCGGCGCGAAGAAGCGTGACACGAAATCCGCCTCGTTTCCGGGTGCGGTGACGATGATCCCCGTGCAGTCGAGCTTCTCGAGCTCGGAAAATTCCGGCTTCAAATCGAGGATCTCCTCCGGAGTATTCAATACGACGAGATAATCGCGGGCTTTGTAGACCTCATCGAGGTCACTACCAAGGCCCGAAACAAGGGCGTCAGGCGCCGATGCCGGTTCTCCCGGGCGCGATGGAAAGTCCATGACCAGGTTCTTGCCGTCCTTCCACACCGCGAGCTCACCACTCTGGGTATGGAACTTGATGACGTCGCTCTTGTGACCCAGATGATCGAAAAGCACGTACGCACTGGCCAGCGTGGCGTGACCACAGAGATCGACCTCGACGGTGGGGGTGAACCAGCGGAGTTCATAGTGATCACCGGCGTGTACGAAGAACGCGGTCTCCGAGAGGTTGTTCTCCGCCGCGATTCGCTGCATCAGAGAGTCGTCGAGCCAATCTTCGAGCGGACAGACCCCCGCAGGATTGCCGTGGAACACCTTGTCTGTGAACGAGTGGACCTCGAAGTAACGAATCATCTTGCTACTCATCCATCAGGTGTCGCTTCAAAAAGTCCACCATGAGGCGATTGAAGTGGAGCCTGAGCTGGGGCCGGCGGACGCCGTGGCGGGCATTCGGATAGATCACCAGCTCGAATTTCTTGTCGGCCGCCGCGAGCTTTTCGATGAGCTGCAGGGTGTTCTGAAGATGGACGTTGTTGTCCATCGTTCCGTGGGCGAGGAGCAAAGGAGACGCGAGGGCCTCGGCGTGGGTCAGAGGGGCCGAAGCGTCGTATCCCTCGGCGTTGTCCTGCGGCGTATCCATGTAGCGCTCGGTGTAGATGCTGTCATAGAGCCTCCAGTCGGTGACCGGTGCGAAGGCGATTCCGGCCCGGAAGGTCTCGGGCGCTGTCAGCAGGCACATCAGAGTCATGTAGCCGCCGTAGCTGCCGCCGTAGACCGCGATGCGATCTCCATCGACCCAGGGCTGCTCCTTCAGCCATCGGACGCCGGCCAACTGGTCGGCCACCTCGAGCTCGCCCAGCCGCCGGTGAGCGGCGGCCTCGAAGGCGTGGCCGCGTCCCCCGGTCCCGCGGTTGTCGACCAGGAAGACTGCAATGTCCTGGTCAGCCAGAAAACGGAGGTTGTGGTGTCTGGAGCCGCCCCACCGGTTCTGGGTGAGCTGTGAGTGAGGACCGCCATAGACATAGAGCATGACCGGGTAGCGTTTCTCAGGCTCGACATCCCGGGGACGAATCAGCAGCGAGTAGAGCTTGGTGCCGTCGTCGGCGGTGATCGAACCGGGTTCGATCGGGAGAAGATCCCAGTCCTCGAGCCCCTCACCGGTTCGCCACAGCTCGCGGACCACGGAGCCGTCGGCCGCCAGGAGATCCGCGCGAGGAGGCGTGTCGAGGCGGGACCAGGTGTCCACCAGATATTCTCCTTGGGGTCCGAGCAGGGCGGCGTGGCTGCCGCCGCCTGCACGTCCGAGCGAGCGAAGGACGCCGGTCGTGATGTCGACTGCCAGCAGATCGCGCTGTCGCGGGTCGCTGCGGTTGGCCTGGATAAAGGCCGTGGTCTCGTCGGCGTCGAGCCCGTAAACCTTTTCGATCTGCCACTCGCCCGAGGTCAGCCGACGAACGATGGCGCCGTCGGCACCGTAGAGATAGAGGTGGCGCCAGCCGTCGCGCTCGGAGGTCCAGAGAAAATGCCCGTCGGCGAGGAAGTGGAGGTCATCGCTGACGTTGATCCAGGCCGGGTCTTCCTCGGCGAGCAGCACCGTCGTTTTGCCCGAGGTGGGGTCGGCCGCCATCAGTTCGAGGATGGTCTGGTCGCGGTTGAGCCGCTGTACCCAGACGTCGCCTCCGGGCGTCCAACCCGCCCGCGGGAGGTAGAAATCCCCTTTGCCGGTGTCCATCCACAGCGGTTCGCCGCCGTCGAGCCCGACCACTCCCAGCCGGACTACGGAGTTTGGTGTTCCAGCCTTGGGGTAGTACTGGCGCTCGAGCTCGGGGTAGGGCATCGAGCTACCGGTGATCGGGACCACACCCACCGGCGACACATCGAATTGGAGGAACGCCAAACGGGTCCCGTCGGGTGACCACCAGAAGCAGCGCTCCACGTCGAGCTCTTCCTCGTACACCCAGTCGGCGTCGCCGTTAAACAGGTTTGTCGCCGAGGCGCGGTCGGTGACGCGGTGCACCACGCCGGTTGCCAGCTCCATCCAGTAGAGGTCTCCGGAGCGGACAAAAGCGAGGCGTGTTCCATCCGGGCTGAAAGCGGGGAAGATCTCCGGCTCGGCATTGCCGGTAAGGAACCGCGCCTTCCCGGTCGCAAGGTCGAGAAGGAAGAGGTCACCCTTGGTGCTCCCGACCAGCGCCGAACCGTCCGGGGAGAGGACGGGGGTGAAACGGTCCCTGGCCGAGTTGTTGACATCTCTCAGGCGCGGTGTCTCGCGGTACGGCCGCATTTCCGCCAGCTCCGCCATGAGAGTCGACCAGTTGGCTACCAGCACACGCTCCCCGGTGAGAACGTGTTCTCTCCACAGCTCTTGCTGGTCTTCGCTTTTGGTTCGATAGAGAACGTGCTTTCCGTCGGGCAGCCACATGAGGCCGGAGGGCCGATCCAGCGTCAGCTCGTTTCCGGCAAAGAGGGCTTCGAGCGTGAGCCGTCTCGGCGCCTCTTCGGCGATGAGGGTGAAAGGAATGAGAACCAGACAAAGAACGAGGGCAGAACGGCGCATGGGCGGACCTCCAGTCTCTGAGTGTACAGACCCGTCATCCTTTGGGAAATGGTGGTGGTGTGTTTCAATTCGAGGGCGATGGAATCGATCCAGGCTGTCCATGTATTCGAGTCCGAGGGCCCGCCGGTGGAGGACCTGGCGCGTGAGGCGTGGTTGTTGGAGCGAGGCGCGGCGGGCGAGATCGGGTTGTTGCTCACGTCGTGGCGCCGGCCGGTAGTGGTGCTCGGCTACGCCCAGAAGGCGGAGGATGCGGACCTCGAGTGGTGCCGGTCGAACGGGATCCCCGTCCTGCGGCGGCTTACGGGCGGCACCGGGGTGATCCACCATGGAGATCTCGGCATCGGCCTCGCCCTGCCTCAGATGCACCCCTGGGCCCGGGGAATCAGGGGACTCTACGGGCGCTTTCTCGAGGTGCTCGAGCCCGCGCTGCGCAGCGCCGGGGGAGAGGTGGAAACGCTCGAGGAACCGCAGGCCGCAGGCCGGGTGCGCTCGCCGATCTGCTTCCTCGACCAGCTCTCCGACACCATGGTGGTGGGGGGCCGCAAGGCGGTCGGCTGCGCCCAGACCCGGAGAAACGGAGGGGTACTGATCCACGCCGCCGTGCTGCTCGGCCTCGACGCCGAGTTATACGCCAGAGTGTTCCGGGTGCCTGAAGAACGGGTACGGGCCGGCCTCGCACCGGCCATTCCCGGCGGTGACCCGCGCGTGGTGGGGGAGGCGATCGTCGAAGGGCTGGCGAATGCGCTTGGCCTCGAAGCACATCGGCGGCGCCTGGAGCCCGTGCCCGAACGTTTCGTGGAGCCGTACGCCAAACTGCATTGGTCGCCGGTTGCGCGGGGCAAGTAATTAGAGCGCAAGAATTGAGAGGATGCCAGGCACGCCGCCATGATGTTGAGGACAACATCATGACGGGATGCCAGGCACCTCCAGTCAGCGAGGCCTGCCTACAATTGGTGTGGTCGGGCGAAATATTCGGGCGTTTCGGGCTGTTGTCGATGGCGACACGACAACGAGATGACGGGGGTTTGATTTGCCTCGAACACGGGTTTATGAAGCGGTAACGGAGCGGCTGGAGGTCCTCGACACCGAGGGTCGGGTGGACGATGCCCTGATGCCCGAGCTCGACCCCAGCAGGGTCCGCGACCTCTACCGCGACATGATTATGATGCGCGCCTTCGACGACAAGGCGCTCAAGCTGCAGCGGCAGGGCCGTATGGGCACCTGGCCTCCGATCAAGGGGCAGGAGGCGGTGCAGGCCGGCGTTGCGATGGCGATGGGTGAGGACGACTGGCTGATCCCGGCCTTCCGCGAGCATGGGGTGATGGTCCTGCGCGGCGTCCCCCTCCACCTGGTCTACGCCTACTGGGCGGGCGACGAACGGGGTTCTTCATATTCCGAGGATGTGCGTTGCTTCCCGGTCGCGGTGCCCGTGGGCAGCCAGTGGCAGCACGGCGCCGGGGTCGGGCTGTCGCTCAAGCTGAGCGGCGACGACGCGGTTGCGGTGACCTTCGGCGGCGACGGCTCGACCTCGGAGGGCGACTTCCACGAGGGTCTCAACTGTGCCGGTGTCTTCGACGCGAGGACGGTCTTCGTGATCCAGAACAACCAGTGGGCGATCTCGGTGCCGTTGCACCAGCAGACCAGAGCCGAGACCCTCGCCCAGAAGGCCCACGCCTACGGCATTCCCGGTATTCAGGTGGACGGAAACGACGTTTTCGCGGTCTACGCAGCCGCCGACGAGGCCATCCAGCGCGCCCGCCGGGGCGAGGGTCCGACCCTCATCGAGGCTGTCACCTACCGGCTCGGCGATCACACCACCGCCGACGACGCCAGCCGCTACCGCGCCGAGGAGGAGCTCAAGGAGTGGGAAGGGAAGGACCCGATCCTGCGCCTGCGCCGCTACCTCGAGCAGAAAGGCCTGTGGGTCGAAGACCAGGAGGTCGTGCTCCAGGAGGAGGCCCACAAATGGGTCGACGATCAGGTCAAGGCGCTGGAAGAGATGCCGCCGCAGGCCCCGGAGGAGATGTTCACCTCGATGTACGCCGAGATGCCGCCCCATCTCAGCGAGCAGATGCAGTCGCTGGTCGAGGAGGTGCGGTCGTGAGCGCGCCGGGTTCGCAGGGCGCCGAAGGGCGGGCGCTGCACGCGGTTCCCGAGGTTGCCACGGAGAAACTGACCATCGCGCAGGCGGTTCGAGACGCCATGCTCCTGGAGATGGAGCGCGATGAAAAGGTGCTGGTTCTGGGCGAGGATGTCGGGGTGGACGGCGGCGTGTTCCGCGCTACCGACGGCCTCATCGAGCGCTTTGGTTCAGACAGAGTGATCGATATGCCACTGGCGGAGAGCTCGATCATCGGTATGTCCGTGGGCCTGGCCGCCACCGGTTTCAGACCGGTGGCCGAGATCCAGTTCATGGGCTTCGTCTACCCGGCGATCAACCAGCTCTTCGGCCACGCGGCCCGAATGCGCAACCGAACCCGGGGGCGCCTGACCTGCCCGATGGTCGTCAGGATGCCGTACGGCGGGGGCATCCATCCCCCGGAGCACCACTCGGAGAGTTACGAGGCGCTGTTCCTCAACACCCCGGGTTTCAAGGTCGTCATTCCCTCGAATCCTCACGATGCGAAGGGGCTGCTGACGGCGGCGATCCGTGACGAGGATCCGGTGTTGTTCATGGAGCCGAAGCGTATCTACCGCGCCTTCCGCGAGGCGGTTCCGGCCGACAGCTTTGCCGTGCCCATCGGCAAGGCCCACATCGCGCGCACGGGTACCGACGTCACCCTGATTGCGTGGGGTTCGATGGTTCGGCTGTGCCTCGACGCCGCCGAGGTGATGGCGCGCGAGGCGATCGATGCCGAGGTTGTCGATCTGCGGACGCTCAACCCCCTCGACCGGGAGACCATGATCGAGAGTGTGGTCAAGACCGGACGGGCCGTCGTGGTGCACGAGGCCCCTCGCACCGCCGGTTTCGGCGCCGAGATCGTGACGCAGATCAACGAGCACGCGCTACTCCAGCTCGAGGCACCGGTGCAGCGGGTGACGGGCTTCGACGTGATCTTCCCGTTGGCCCACAACGAGAAGCACTACCTGCCCTCACGGGAGAGAATCGTGGCGGCGGTGCAGAGTACCCTGCATTTCTGATGTTCTTCCCGCGATGCGCGCAGCGAATCGCGTCCAGCAGAGCGACAACGTAGCTGAGAGGTTTTAATGGCGTTCGTTTTTAGTTTTCCAGATGTCGGGGAGGGTATCCACGAGGGACGGGTCGTGGAGTGGCTGGTCGCCGAGGGCGACACCGTTGCCGAAGACCAGGCGCTCGTCAAGGTGGAGACCGACAAGGCGGTGGTGGAGCTGCCGTCACCGCACGCGGGAACGGTGCTCCGGCTGCACGCGGCGGCCGACGCCGAGATCTTCGTCGGTGATCCGCTGGTGAGTATCGGCGAGCCGGGCGAGGAGCTTCCGGCCGATACCGCGCCCGCTGCTCAAGAAGCACCGGTGGCGGCAGATGCGGCCCCGGCCTCGGTTCCCGAGCCTTCCGCGCCGGCGCGAAGGCCGCTGGCAACCCCGCGAACGCGGGCGATGGCGCGCAAGCTCGGCGTGGACCTGGGCCAGGTGCAGGGCAGCGGTGCCGGCGGGCGGATCACGGATTCTGACGTCGAACGCGCGGCTCGGGGAGAGGCTCCGGCTCAAGCGGCGCCGGCGGCTCCCGTCGCAGCCTCGCCGGGAATCGCGCAGGCGACCGCCGAGGGCGAGGTCGAGCGGGTGCCGCTCACACACCTGCGCAAGGTGATCGCGAACGCCATGCGCGCGTCCAAGCACACCTCGGCCCACGTCACCCACGTTGACGAGGCGGACGTCACCGACCTGGTGGCCCACTACCGCGGGGTCAAACCGGTGATCGAGGAGCAGACGGGGGTGCGGTTCACGCTGCTGCCGTTCTTCATCAAGGCGCTGGTGGCGACGCTGCAAAGGTATCCGGCCTTCAACGCAAGTGTCGATGAAGAACGCCAGGAGATGATTTTCAAGAAGTACTACAACATCGGGGTTGCGGTCGATACACCGGAGGGGCTCATCGTGCCGGTGATCCGCGATGCGGACCAGAAGGATATGGTGGCCCTGGCTGCGGAGGTCGCCGACAAGGCCGAGCGCGCCCGCGAGCGGCAGCTCACGCTCGACGAGCTCAGGGGCGGCAGCTGCACCATCACCAATATCGGTCCGCTGGGCGGGGTCTTCGCCACCCCGATCATCAACCAGCCCGAGCTGGCGATCGTCGGGCTGCACGCTATCAAGGAGCGGCCCGAGGTGGTCGACGGCGAGATCGCGATTCGCAAGATGATGTACCTGAGCATCTCCTTCGACCACAGGTACCTCGACGGCGCGGAGGCGGCGAGGTTCATGAGCGATATGGTGAAGATGGTCTCCGAACCAATGCTCCTGATGGCGAGGTTGTGATGGTTGTCGGTTCTGTTTCCCGTGGTTGTCAGGTGGTGGTTGTCGGCGCCGGTCCGGGCGGTTATGTGGCCGCGATCCGGTTGGCGCAGCTGGGCAAGGACGTGATCCTGGTGGAGAAGGACGCCCGTCTCGGCGGTGTCTGCCTCAACGTCGGCTGCATCCCTTCGAAGGCGCTGATTCACGCTTCGGACCTCGCCCACGAGGTTCAGGGGGCCGGGGCAATGGGTCTCACGGTCGAGGGTCTTCAGGTCGACCTGCCGAAGATGGTGGGCTGGAAGGACGGCATCGTCGAGAGGCTCACTGGCGGGGTCGCCTTCCTGTGTGAGAAGAACGGTGTCGAGGTCATGCACGGGCACGCGGAGTTCGTCAGCGATCGCACGCTGGCGGTGACGGGCGACGACGGTCGGGTGGAGATCGAGTTCGAGCAGGCGGTGATCGCCACCGGTTCGCGGCCGATGGGCCTCGAGGGATTTTTCCACGACGGCGAGAAGGTGATCGGATCCTCGGAGGCTCTGTCGCTGCAGACCGTTCCAGAGCGCTTTGTGGTCATCGGCGCCGGCTACATCGGGATGGAGTTGGGCAGCGTCTACGCAAAGCTGGGGTCGCAGGTCTCGATCGTGGAGTTTCTGCCCGCCGTCGCGCCCTCCCTCGACCCCGAGGTAGGGAAGGCCCTGACCCGGAGCCTCAAGAAGTTGGGCGTCAAGCTCTACCTCAATCATCGCGCCGAGCGTTTCGAAGCCGGGGATCCGTCGACGGTGATCGTCCGGGGACCAAAAGACGAGAAGGTTCGGCTTCCCGCAGATGTGGTGATGATGAGTGTCGGCCGGCTGCCCAACAGCGACTCGCTCGGTCTCGATGCGGTCGGGGTGGAGACAGACGACAAGGGCTTCATCGCTGTCAACGACCGCATGCAGACCAGCGTCCCCGGGATCTACGCCATCGGCGACGTCGTGGGCGGTGCGCTGCTCGCGCACAAGGCCTACCAGGATGCCAAGGTGGCGGCGGAGGTGATCGCCGGCGAGCCCGCCGCCTTCGACAATGTGACGATCCCCGCGGTGATCTACACCGATCCCGAAGTGGCGTGGGCCGGCCTCAGTGAGACCGAGGCCAAGGAGCAGGGCTACAACGTAGTGACCGGCACCTTTCCCTTCAAGGCATCGGGACGGGCGATGTCCCTCGAGGCGACCGACGGCTTCGTCAAGGCAATCGCCGACGCGGACTCCAAGCTGCTGCTCGGGGTGGTCGCCGTTGGTCGAGGTGTCAGCGAGTTCATCGGCGAGGCGGCGCTGGCCCTCGAGATGGGCGCATTCCTCGAGGACGTGGCGCTCACCATCCACCCCCATCCGACCATGTCCGAGGCACTGCTGGAAGCCGTTGAAGCAGCCCTGGGCAAGGCGGTCCATATGGTGAATAAGAAGTAGGAACCCGCCGACGGGAGCGGAAGTGGCCGCAGCCGGGGATCGCCGGCGAGCGGCCACCCGGTCACGGCGGGGGGTCACGGCGCCCGCAGGGCGCCAGTAATTCGGAATTCGGAATTCGGAATTATCGACGCGGGGGACCCCCAGGTGACTTGAGCCTGCTGCCCGCGCCCGGGCGCGATGACCGGATGTCACCGGCGACCACGCCGCAAGGGGACTGGCCTGCTAATGGCCCCCAATAGCTGAGGCCACCGCCGGTGGCAGCTCCTCGACGACGTCGCCGTCGATGCGCAGGGTCAGGCCGGCGAGCCCGTCATGGTCAGTGACGCCGCGGTTGATGATGATGTAGGGCGTGCCGCGTTCGACCGCGAGCAACGGGATCGACGCCGCCGGCTGGACCGTCAATGACGAGCCCAGGGCGAGCACCAGGTCCGCGTCTCCGGCGGCGGTGAAGGCGCGGGTCAGGTCGTGGTCCTTGAGGCTCTGGCCGAAGCTGATGGTCGCCGGTTTGAGCCAGCCGTTGCAGGTTGGACAGACTGGAGGTTCGCGGGTGCGGTCGAAGGCCTCGAAGTGTTCGTCCGGCTCGCTCAAATCGTGGCAGGACATGCACTCGACCTTGAGGTTGGTGCCGTGCACCTCGACGAGACGGCGCCGCGACGTACCGGCCTTCTCGTGCAGGCCGTCGATGTTCTGGGTCGTTACGAGCAACACCTTGTCTGCGTTTTCGAGCTCGGCGATCGCCAAGTGGGCGGGGTTGGGCAGCGCGTCTCGGATCCCGGGCCAGGTCTCCAGCTTCTGGTCCCAGTACTCGACGCGAGCCTCGTGCCCGTTCATGAAGTCCTGGAAGTAGACCGGATCGCGGGTCTTCCAGTGGCCCTGCGGGCCGCGGTAGTCGGCGATGCCGCTGCCGGTGGAAATGCCGGCGCCGGTGAAGACGAGGATCCGATCTGCGGCTGAGAGAAGCTCGATAAGTCGAGTATTCGGTTCGCTCATGTGCTCAGCATACCGCGGCGCCGATCAAGAGCCTCACGGCCTCGTTGCTCGGCTTGTTCTGGACCAAGGCCGATGTCGAGGGGGTGGGCCAGAGAGGGATGATCCTCATCGTTTGACCCGTCTCCGATCGCATCAAGACAGCCTCGCCTCGACCATCTCACCCCGTTCTCCGGCCGCTCCTGAGCCAAGAACCGGCTTGCTTGGGGAGGGCGTCACGGTTCTCAAAGGTGACCGCCCAAAGGGCTGAATCCTCGCGCCGCTTCATCTCGGCGATGAGGCCCGGACCGTGCTCGGCAACCGTGGCGATGAGCAACTGCCCGGTGTCGAGCAAACGGCGCATCCTGTGAACGAAGACCTCCGAGAGGCACTCCATCTTGCCAACTTCGTCAACGATGAAAAGCTCGATTTCAGAACTCTCGACCAAGGCATGGTCGGCGAGATCATCGATCGCCGCCACGTCGACCCCATACTTTCCAACCCGTGGCGAACCGGTGAAGGAGACGTGTGCGATCACCCATTCCCGGTCGTCGAAGGTAACGGCGCGAAAACCCTGGCGTCGCCCTTCTCGCCGGATTTCCAGGGTGTAGAAGCCGGCGAGCTTCCAATCGCTGAGACGCTCGGCCGTCCGACGCAGCACCGTCGTCTTCCCCACTCCCGGTCTCCCGGTCAGAAGCAGTCGCCGAAGACGAGGCCTACTTGTCGTCACCGCTCGCGTTCTCATTTTCGGTCCAGGTCA
>DAOWFV010000012.1 GCA_030637805.1 Acidobacteriota bacterium
ACCTGGAGGAAATGGGTGAAGCTGTTGACGGGGAAGACGCCATTGATAAAGTGCAGACTCTCAGGACGAACTTAGCGGTGAAGGACATAATCATGCCGGTGATGAGAGGACTTGAAGCAAGAGCGCTATGCCGGCGCCCTTTCGCTGTCCCTGAGATGACTGCGCCCGCTGGGCAGGCTATCCTCCCCTGGACCACACTCGATAGCGAGAATATCTCATCGGTGAACCCGGCCCGAAGCACCGGCCCGGCTGTCTTTGTCGGAGACTGGGCTTTCTCCCAGCTCTGGCTCTTCTGGCTGGCGCCGATTGTCGGTGCGCTGCTCGCGGGGTTCGTCTATCACTGGCTAGGGGGCGACGATAGCTGACGTAATATTCAGTTCCCGGCAGCGACGCTCCACTGAGAAGCGTCGGCGGACTCGAAGCCGTCCGAGAAGACCGAGGTCGGGCTCACGAAACTGTGGACCGATCCGCCGAGGTCGATGACGTAGAGCTCGCCGTTCTCGTCCTCCCCGAACGAGCTGATGTTCAAGGTGGTGTCGGCCCACTCCGTCGCCGACCATCCGGTGGCCGAGGGCGCGGCGAACCAGATCCGACCCGAGCAGAAATCCGCGAAGACGTATCGCTCCTGGAGCCCTCCGATGACGCCCCGGTATCGAAAGCCGCCGGTCACCGAACACTCGATGTCGTGGCCGTAGGTGAGGATCGGCCCGGTGAGCGGGCTCCCGTCGCAGGGATTGAAGTCCGGGAAGGCATCACCCTCCATGCAGCTCCAGCCGTAGTTCTCGCCCCCAACGCCGGCGGCCGGCTGGAAATCGATCTCCTCCCATTCGGATTGGCCGACGTCGCCAATGAACAAATCGCCGCTGAATCGGTCGAAGCTGAATCGCCACGGGTTGCGCAGACCGTAGGCCCAGATCTCGTCGGCGGCGGTCGCATCGCCGACAAACGGGTTCCCGGGAGGGATGCCGTAGTTGCCGAGCGCTCCCGAGTCGATGTCGATGCGCAGCATCTTTCCGAGCAACGAGCCGAGATCCTGGGCGCGGTTGTTCGGGTCCCCGCCGCCGCCGCCGTCGCCCATCCCGATGTACAGGTAGCCGTCCGGCCCGAAATGGATATCGCCGCCGTTGTGGTTGGTAAACTCCTGCTCGATCTCGATAACCACCGCCTCGCTTGCAGGATCGGCCTGGTTCGGGTCGCCGCCAGACACCTCGAACCGAGAGATCCGGGTGCGGTCGAGCCCGGGGCCCGGATCGCGGGTGTAGTTGACGAAGAAGAGGCCGTTCGAACCGTACTGGGGGTGGAAGGCGAGACCGAGAAGGCCCTGCTCGTTTCCGGTGCTGTCGACCCTGGCTCTGATGTCGAGGAACGGGACCGGCTCAACGACTCCCCCGTCGACGATGAGTATGCGACCGTCCTGCTCGACGACAAAGATCCTGCCTGAACCGTCCCCGGCATGGCGGACGGCCACCGGACGCGTGAATCCCGAAGCGACGAGTTCTAGGGTGAGATCTGCAGGGGGATTGGCTGCGGCTGACCAGCTTGGAATCGACAGCAATGCCCCGAACATGAGAACCGCACACGCGGTGACGCGACGCATCGTGGCGACCGACTCCGTCCTTCGCATTGTGCATCCCTCCTTTCACGGTGTAATTGATACTTCGTCTCGAAAATTTCACGAGATTCAGGCTCGCTGTGAGCCACCGGCAAAAGCGGTGACCCTGATCACCCATCGTCCTTCCCGCCCGGCCGCGTTACCCTGTGCCGATGAATGAGCCGAAGCGCGTCCTGCTTGTTATTCCGCGGGGAGCCGAGGTTTTCGAGACCGCGGCCTTTTTTGATGTCCTGGGCTGGGCCGCAACCGAGGGCACGGAGCCCATCGAGGTCGTCACAGCCGGTTTCGAGGCCGAGGTCATCTGTACCTTCGGGCTCCGGGTCCGCCCGGACATCCTGGTTTCGGAGGTCGACACAGAAAATTTCGATGCGCTTGCGCTTCCCGGTGGGTTCGAGGAGTACGGGTATTACGACCAGGCATTCTCCGAGCCGATGGGTCGACTCCTCCAGGAATTCGATGAACAGGGCAAACCGATTGCCTCCATCTGTGTCGGTGCCCTGCCGATCGCACACAGCGGAGTTCTCGCGGGGCGCTGTGCGACCACGTATCACTTAATGGGCGGCCGGCGAAGGCAGCAACTGGCTGCGCTCGAGGTCGAGGTTCTCGACCAGCCGATGGTCCTCGATGGGAACATCATCACATCAACCTCGCCAGCCACCGCCGTCGACGTCGCTCTCACGCTTGTCGAGCGGCTGACCGACCCTGATAACGCGGCTCGAATACGACATCTCATGGGGTTCGATCTCCAAGGGTGAGTCGTTCAGGGCGGTGCGTCACGTCGCTCGAAGGGCGCCAGCGGGTGAGTGCTGAGAAATCCAGAAATCCGGATTTGCGCCTCCGGTAGGTGACGCGCCCTTTCTATTGGCACTCTGCCCGAGAGGATGCCAGGCACGCCGATGTGACGATGAGGACATCGTCACATCGGGAGCCAGGCACCTCCGAAGGAGCGCGCCCAAGCGCGGGCACCACGTTCCAATAACCCCAGCCGACCCCCCGCGCCGATTATTCCTAATTCCGAATTTCGAATTCCTAATTCTCCCTCCCCTCTCCTCTTCCCTTACAATCCAGTCGATGACAGGAGACGCCACCACCGGCGGTAGGACCGCCCAGGGCATCGTGGCCCGGATCCTCTACACCAACGAGGAGAACGGCTGGAGTGTCGTTCGGTTGCGTCCGGACGACGCGCCCAGCTTCACCGCGACCGGACCGCTGCTTGGTGTGCGGGAGGGCGATGACCTCAGGCTCACCGGTCGCTGGATCGACCACGCGAAGTTCGGCGAGCAGTTCGAGGCCGAGTCCTACGTGCAGGTCGCGCCATCCACCCTCGAGGGCCTGCGCCGATTTCTCGGTTCGGGCAGGATCCGCGGACTGGGGCCGAAGATGGCGGAGCGGGTGGTCGAAGAATTCGGCCTCGAAACCCTGGAGGTCCTCAATACCGACGCCGGCAGGCTCCTCGAGGTCCGCGGCATCGGACCGGCCACCCTCGACCGGATCCGCGCCTCCTGGGAGCAGCAGCGCGGCATCCAGCAGATCATGATCTTCCTCACGGGTCATGGGATCGCGCCCGGGGTGGCGGTCAAGGCCTACCGGCGCTACGGTGCGGGCGCCGTCGAGGTGGTGCGCTCCAACCCCTACCGGCTGGCGGAGGAGGTCTTCGGTGTCGGCTTCCTCACCGCCGACCGCATCGCGCGCAAGCTCGGCATACCCGCGGATGCTCCCGAGCGCCTCGAGGCCGGGCTCCTCTTCGCCCTGCAGGAGGCCGCTGGGCAGGGCCACGTCTTTCTGCCCGCGGACGAGCTCGAAGAGAGGGGCGCCACCCTGCTCGAGACCGACGCCGAGCAGCTCCCGCCGGCCGTCAAGCGGTTGGAGGCCCGTGGGCAGGTGGTGGAGCGAGCTCGCCCGTCAGCGCCACCGGCGATCTACACTCCGCGCCTCGAAAAGGCCGAAGCGACTGTCGCCCGCAACCTCCGTGAGCTGCTCGCGGCGGAGAGCGACGGGAAATCCATCCTCGTCGACCGCGCAGTCGCCTGGTACCAGGAGCGCACCCGGATCCGCCTTGCCTCCCGTCAGCGCCAGGCCCTGGCGGCCGCTCTCAGCGAGAAGGCGGTAGTGATTACCGGCGGCCCCGGCACCGGAAAAACCACCCTCGTCCGCGGAGTCGTCCAGATCCTGGGCAAGAAGGAGGCCAGGGTGCTGCTGGCCGCCCCAACGGGCAGAGCCGCCAAACGCCTCGCGGAAGCCACCGGCCTGGCCGCGAAGACTATCCACCGGCTGCTCGAGTTCAACCCAACCACCGGAGCCTTCAACCGAGGCCGCCAAAATCCTCTCGAAGCGGATTGCCTGGTCCTCGACGAGGTCTCCATGCTCGACACCGAACTGGCTGCGGCTCTGCTCGAGGCTGTGCCACCCGGCTGTCGGCTGGTTCTCGTCGGCGACGCCGACCAGCTGCCGTCGGTGGGGCCCGGGAATATCCTCGCGGATCTCATCGCCTCGGGGACGCTGCCGGTCATCCGCCTCGACCACATCTTTCGCCAAGCCGACCGCAGCCTGATTGTGGTCAACGCCCACCGCGTCAACTCCGGCCGCAT
>DAOWFV010000057.1 GCA_030637805.1 Acidobacteriota bacterium
CAGGGTCTCACCAGCGGAGAGATCTCCTTCGTGGCCACCGATCACGCCGCCGCTCGCTGGCCGGAGGAGAAGGAGACCGGCTCTATCTGGACCGACTACGGGGGCGTTCCCGGCGTCGAGCTGATGCTGCCCTACCTTTACTCCCAGGGGTTTTGCAACGGCCGCATCACCCTCGAGCGGCTGGTCGAGATCACCGCCTCGGAACCGGCCCGTTTCTTCGGCATCGACCACCGCAAGGGGCGCCTCAAGGCAGGCTTCGACGCCGATTTCGTGGTCTTCGACGAGCGCGCGCGCTGGACCGTCCGCTCCGAACATCTCCACAACCTCAACCGCTACACGCCGCTCGAGGCCCGCGAGCTCACCGGCCGGGTGCAAGCGGTCTACCTTCGCGGCCACTGCGTCTTTCAACGCCACACGGACGGCTCCGAGTTCTTTGCCCCCGCAGGGACCGGTGAGTGGATCCGGCGGGGCCTCGCGTGAGCCCCGAGCCATTTTCTTCCTCTCCGGTCCAAATCCTCCACAACGGCGTGGTGTGTACCGGCGGCGCCGAGCCTGAGGTCCTCAATGGAAACGCGGTGGCGTGGTCCGGCGACCGGATCGTGGCCGTAGGCCCGGAGGCCGAACTCAACGAGCGCTTCCCGGGGGCCGCCCGTCTCGACGCTCGGGGAGGAATGGTCCTGCCCGGTCTCATAAACCTCCACCACCACCTCTACTCCGCCTTTGCCCGCGGCCTCGCGCCCGCGACACCGCCGCGCGACTTCGGGCAGGTCCTCGACGGTCTCTGGTGGCGGCTCGATCGGGCCCTTTCACCAGAAACGGTACGCCTTTCGGCTCTCCTCGGCGCCGCAGACTGCATCCGTTGGGGCTGCACCACCCTGTTCGACCACCACGCATCCCCCACCTGCATCCGCGGAAGCCTCTCAACGATTGCGGAAGCCCTCGAGGAGGCCGGTCTCTCGGCAGTGCTTTGTTATGAGATCAGCGACCGCAACGGGCACCACGAGGCGCTCGCCGGTCTCGACGAGAATCTCGAGTTCATCGCCGGCCACCAGGATCACCCCAGCCTGCGCGGTACCGTCGGGCTGCACGCCAGCTTCACCGTCTCCGACGAGACCCTCAATGCGATGGCCGAGCGCCGGCCGGAAGGCTGCGGATGCCACGTTCACGTTGCGGAGGATCGGCTTGATTTGCAGGTGTCCGAGCTCGCCTTCGGTGCAGCTCCGGTCGAGCGCCTCCAGCGCTGGGGCCTGCTCGACGAGCGAGCCCTCCTGGTTCATGGGATCCACCTCACCGCCGCCGATCGCGCCGTGGTCGCCGACAGCTGCTCGGTGATCGTTCACTGCCCGGAGTCCAACGCGAACAACGGGGTCGGCCGTCTCGACGTCGAGCGTGTTGCGGCCGAGGGGTGCACGGTCGCCCTGGGCACCGACGGCATGTCCTCGGCCATGCTGCGCTCGCTACGGGCAGCCGTCCTCGGCCAGCGCGCCGGACGCAGGGATCCCGCCGCGGGTTTTGCGGCATGCCCCCAACTCATGACCACCAATTCCACGATCGCCCGCCGCTTCCTCGACGAGCCCCTGCTCGGCGAGATCGAACCGGGCGCCCCCGCCGATCTCTGCGTGGTGGATAGCCCACCGCCCACCCCGATCTCGGCCGACAACCTCTTCGGACACCTTGTCTACGGCGCGTCGGAAGCTCCCGTTCGCCACACAATCGCCCGCGGCCGCGTACTCCTCGAGGATTTCCGCCACATGACCCTGGATCCCCTCGCCATCGCCGAGGAGGCCCGCCGCGCGGCCCCCGGCCTCTGGGAGCGCTTCCACGCCATCGACCCCGCCCGCTGCGACTGGCTGCCAACCTGACGCGGCTAGCCCAAATACCTTACCGAGTTACGTCGCGAGGACGGCGAGGTGGGGTTTCAGGTCTCAGGCTTCAGGTCTCAGGAAAGGAAGCACCCAATAACTCGGGCGTGTGGATGGTACCCGCGACCTGGTACCTGTGACCTGGTACCTGTGACCTGAGACCCGTAACGTGATGCCTGGCAAGATCGGCGGGCCAGCTCATTCCTCCAAGCGACTCAGAATCACCACGGTGCGGTCGTCGAGGTAGGGCTCGCCCTCGACGAAGGTCTCGAGGGCGGCGTCGATCGAGGCGGCTATGGTCTCGGGAGGCTGGCTGCGGTTCTCGCGACAGACCTCGGCCAGGCGCTCGCGGCCGAACTCCTCCTCCTCCGGGTTGGCCGCTTCGGTGAGGCCGTCGGAGTAGAGAACCAGGGTGTCGCCGGGCTCGAGGCAAACCTCAGAGGTCTCGTAGTCCATGTCGGGGAACAGGCCGAGGGGGATGCCGGTGCGTTCGAGCCACTCCACCTCGCCGTCTTTCCGTAGGAGGATGGCCGGGTCGTGGCCGGCGCTGGCAAAGCGCAGTCCACCGGTGGGCAGGTCGAGGAAGCCGAGAAATGAGGTGGCGAACCGATCGGTCGGGGTTCGCAGGTGGAGGCGGCGCGAGATGTCCTTGAAGCTCTCACCCGGGCTGAGGCCGGAGTCGAGTATGCAACAACAGAGGGCGTCGAGATATGCGGTGATCAGCGAGGCGGCGATCCCCTTGCCGGAAACGTCGGCGAGGAGCACGACGCACTCCTCGGCCTGTGGGCGCCCGACCACCTGGAAGTAGTCGCCCGACACCCCCAACGACGGGGTGTTTGCACCGTACACTCGGTAGCCGGGAAGCGACGGCATCTCGGCCGGGAGGAGAGCCTCCTGGATGCGACGGGCCAGCGCCACCTCCCGCTCGTAGCGGCGCCGCTCCGCCGCTTCCTCCGCCAGCTTTACGTTGCGGATGCGGAGGGCGGCAGCCGAGGCCAAGGGGACGAGCATGTCGAGGTCGGTCTCCGAGAACTGGTGATCGAGGCTGTCCGAGCACAGCACGATCATGCCCAGAGCGCCCTCGGGGGTCAGCAGCGGCGCCGCCACCAGCGTGCGCATGCCCGCGATGTGCATGCTCTGGGCGTCGACAAAGCGGACATCGGTGCGGGCATCGGTGACCACGGCTGCCTGGCCCCTGTCGATCACCTCGGAAACCAGGCTGCGGGACTCCGGGAACTCCTCGCAGGCGCCGGGCCGGGTCCGGTGCCTGGCGCAGACGAGGTCGTCACCCTCCTTGAGGAAGATCGCCCCGTGCTGTGGGCGCATGTGGAGAAAGACGCGGTCCAGGATCAGATCGAGGAGCTCGTCCGTCCCGGCCGATTGAGCGAGGACTTCGTGCACCTCGTTGACGATGCGCAACCGCTCCGCCCAGCGCTGCAGCTCGGCGCGATCGGCGGTCGCATCATCCGCCCCCAGATGGCGGGCCTCGCCGAGGATCGTCTCCGCCGACCGGAAGATCGACTGGGCAATCGGATCCGGCGCCCGCGGTGGAGCGGTTGCAGCCTCCGGATCGCGAAGCGTGACCAGCGAGCCCGCGAGACCGATGCTATCTCCGAGACGGACCTGGGTCGGTTCGCTGATTCGGCGGCCGTTGACATTGGTTCCGTGGCGGGAATCCAGATCCTCGACATAGAGCTCCCCGTCCTCGCTGTACAGGCGGGCATGGCGGCGTGACAGGGAGCGGTCGGAGATCGACACATCCGACTCTGCCGAGCGCCCGATCACCAGGGAGTCGGACTCGAGGGGGACCTCGAAACGATCGCCGTCGAGGGGCTGGATTTCGAGAGTAATCATTATACGGTCGATTATGGCAGCGGAGCAGCCGCCGTCAACCACCCATCAGCGAGTGGTACTGCCAGAGATCGCGGTCGCTCATGTGGAATATCGGCTTGAGGGCCAGCAGACCGGTGGGGCCGATTGCGTGCTCGAGGTACTTCAACTCGGCGAAGCGCTCCTTCATCTCGGGGTCCTGCGGGAGGCTGAAGCCGGCCTTGCGGGCGAGCAAGAGGCCCTTGGCGCGGATTGACAGCTCCACCCGCAGGCGCAGCAGGCAGACCATGTCGGCAACGGTTGTCTGCGGGAACCGACCCCTCAGTTCCTGCAGATAGGTTCCGATGTGGCTCTCCCCCACCCTTCCGGAGCCGATGAGCTGGAGCAGCTCGGTGTCGGTGTCGAAGCCCGCGCCGAGCCAGTCCCTGGTTCGTAGCTCGCTGATGTGGAAGACCGTCACGAAGAGCGCCGGCAGCACCACCAGGATCAGAACCGTCGACACGCTCGGGCTGACGATGAATTGATTGAAGAGCGAGTGCAGGGCGGTGGCCAGCAGCCAACCGGGAAGGAAGATCCACGGTTGCGGACCGCCCTGCCGGTCCACCAGCAACTTGGAGATCATCGCCATGATCGCAGTCACGCTGCCGTGCATCACTGCGGTTCCGAAACCGCGGACCACCCACAGCGGCAGGCTCGGGTCGCCAAGAGCCATGAAGGTGTAGAGATTCTCCGCCGCCGCGAACCCGGCTCCCACGGCGAATCCGGAGATTGCGGCGTCGACCTGAAACCCGATACGACGGCGCACGAAGAGCAGGACGATCACCGCTCCCTTGAGCAGCTCCTCGATCACCGGCGCGCCCCAGTGCATCAGCGCGAACCCCCCCAGGTCCGCGGATTCGACCAACAACCGATTGAGATACAGGCTGGTGACGGCGGCGACACCACCGACGGCGATCAGGTAGGCCACCCATCTCAACCGCACCAACTTGTAGCTGTCGAGCAGGATCAGAGCGATCAGGAAGGAGAACACCGGCAGCAGACCGAGGAGCAGCAGGGCGCCGGCGTTAACCAGCACATCTCACCAGCTGCCGGCTGCGGCCGGCCAGGCACCGCACCCAGCGTCGTTTTCTCGCCTCGGGGTGCTCGACGTACTGTCGAGTACGACTCCGCGCCCCTCGGGTCGAAAACACCACTGGACACGGCCCCTCGCCGCCCTCGCGACGGCACCCGATGAGATATGCAGGTTTGAGTATTGGCATCCCGAGGAGATTACAGGATCTTGAGCGAGATCATGAACTCATTCGACGAGGTCCTCCCATTCTCGAACGCACGCGCATCGCCGAACGCACGCGCATAGCCGAACGAGAGCGTACTCGATAGGTTGGTGAAGATCACCAGCTTGAAGTCGATCTGCGCACCAATGTTGAAAAGCTCCTTGCGGATGCTGCTATCGTCGACATCGGTGACGATGGCGCTGCCAAAAAGTGCGGTGCTGGCCCACGTGACGTAGAACTCCGACCACCCCGCTCTTTTGAAACGGAGCGGTGGCAGCTCCCACTCGAGCATCAGCTTGCCGAAGTTGTTGCCCTCGAGCTCGTTGATCTCGAGACCCGGAAAGCTGTAGTACTCGTGGTACCGCCGAACCTCGAGGTGGTCGACCCAGTTGTTGCCGAACGCCCCGAAGTAGAAGTTCGACAGCGTGTTATCGCGATCTCCCCAGGAGTAGCCCGCCGTCGGCCGTAGCCATAACGAGGAGTGCTTGATCGGCAGCGGCAGACCAAGACCGAGCTGGCCCCACAGGCGTGGAATATTCGTCGAGTCCGCATATTTGTTGTTCAGGTACAAACCCCAGGTCAGGCCCTTTTCGGGTTTGAGCCCGCCGATCGTTTTGCGCGTGGCCTCGTACTCGAGTCGAGCATTGAGGGCCAGATAATTGTCGATCGTGGCAGGAATGTTCTGGTACTGGGGAAGGGTGTCGAGACCGGCGAGACCGAGGACCGAGATCGTGTAGTCGAGAGAGCGCGGCTTGTCGTTGATGAGAATGCCACTGTACTCCCCGACCAGGCCGTAGCCCTTGCGGCTGCGCTCGGTGGGCCCGAAGAAATCGTAGAAATCGGCGGGGTTGTAGAAGGCTTTAAATTCCCACGGCCAGGTACGGAAATTGCCGGTGAAGTGGAATTTCTCGTTGCTCGGCACCGAGCTCTGCGGGGTCACCGAGGCGGTCAAATCGAGTGCCGAGAATCCGACCGGGTCCATGAAATTGAACCGCATGCCGATGGCGGCGTTACCCCGGTAATTCTCGAGAATCGCATAGCCAGAGCTGAGGCGGAGCTCGCGCAGCGGCCGGTAGGGCCCGCTTACGGGGGCGAGGGCCTCGAGATCCACGGCCGACGGCGGCGGCAGCATCCACTCCTTCACCACCGGGTACTTCTTGACGATCTCCTGGCCCAGGTAGCGGATCGGGTTGACGTCCTCGATGACTCGAGGCTCGAGCATCACCGGAATGAAACCCTTGGCGGTGTAATGGAAGGCGACCAGCTTGTCGTCCGAGATCGGCACGGGCCGGAAGAAACCGGTGAGGGCGTTGGTCAGCGCTTCCATCTCCTGCCGCTCGAAATCGTAGCGGAAGATATTGGAAACGCCGCTGTAGTACGAGGTGCCGTAGAGGTACCTGCCGTCCGGCGAGTGGACGAAGTTTGCAGGCGAGTTGTCGGCGAATTCGTAGAGCACCTGGTAGCCGCTGTCGCCGGCAAGCAGGTCGTCGACCGCCATGCGGATCAAGCGCTGGCGGCCGCTGACCTCGATCAGCGACGCCGTGAGATACGCGCCGTC
>DAOWFV010000053.1 GCA_030637805.1 Acidobacteriota bacterium
CCTGGCCGGCACTGCGGACAACGGGACGGGGGTCGCCCAATGATGCGGGCGGTGGACCGCGTCTTCGAGGCGCTCGACGCACACCTGGACCCGGATCGGTCCTGGCTGGTCGGCTCACCCTGGTTCGAACCGCCGGACCAACTGAGACGGGCAATCAGTGATGCCGCGTGTGGGTCACGCTACAACTACCCGCCACCGCAGGGGCTCGCCGAGCTCCGCACCGCCGTGACCGAGCTTCATGACCGCGAAGAGCTGTCCCTCGATTCGGCGCAGGTGGTGATCACCCACGGAGCTAAGAGCGGCCTGCTCGCGGTTCTCGGGGCTCTGCTGCAGCCGGGCGACGAGATCCTCCATCCGCTGCCGTGTTACCCGGCCTACCCCGCCGTGGCGGCCACGCTGGGGGCGACCCCGGTGGGGGTCCCACGGGAGGATGGGTACTCTGGGTGGGAGCCGAGGACATTGGCTGCCGCCGTCACTTCGCGCACCCGGGCGCTGGTGCTTTCCTCCCCTGCCAACCCGGACGGCGCTACCCTCGATTCTGACCAGGCGCAAGTCCTGGTGGGCTTTTGCCGCGAACAAGGTCTCCGGCTGGTGTGCGACGAGGCATACGAGGCGTTCCGCTACGCTCCCGACACCGATCGCCTTCCCGCTCACTGGGATCCTGACCTCGAGGTAGTCGTTCAGGTGCGGAGCTTTTCGAAGACCTACGCCCTCTGCGGGTGGCGAACTGGATATATAGCCACAGACTCCCCTCTGATTCAACGAGTGACGGCCTGGCAGTCGGCTCTGCTCAACCCCCCCAACCTGCTCGCACAGCTGGCACTGGTCGCTGCGCCGACCGTTCCCCGCAGCTTCTCCGTTGAGGCTCGAGACCGTATCCGACGGCGTCTCGAGGAACTGGTTGCAGTTCTCGTTGACGCCGGACTGGAGACGATGATGCCTGAAGGAGGTTTCTACGTCTGGACCGACGTTCGCCCCCAACTCGGCGCCACCGGCCACTCCGACACCGCCGCCTGGTGCGCCGATCTCGCCCGAAGGTACGGCATCGGCCTGTGGCCGGGCGAGGATTACCACGCGCCGGGCTGGGTGCGGGTTTCGGCGGTGGCCTGCTCCGACGCCGACTGGGAGAGGGCACTGGAACGACTCGGTGAGGGATTGCGATCGTTCACGAACGGAGGAAAAGTCCAATGATGGCCACCCGGGGACTCGAGAAAATGCGCGCCAACCTCGATCGGCTCGACCGGCGTCTGGTGGAAATCCTCCACGAACGATTGCAGGCAGTCGCGGAGATCGCTCGGCTGAAGGCCGAAGGCCTGCCGTTCCTGCGCGACCACGAGCGTGAGGCCCAGCTCCTCGGTCGCATCGAGGAGTGGGCGCGAGAGCTGGGCATCGACGAGTTCCGCACCCAGGAAATCTTCCGTGAGGTAATCGCCATGTCGCTGAAGGCTCAGGAAGAGGCGTTGCTCAAACGCGACCAGGCCCAGCGGTCGATACGCACTGCCCATCGCGTCTCGTTCCAGGGAACCCACGGGGCCTACAGCCACATCGCCGGCAAAAAGTACTTCGCATCCCAGGCCTCGCAGATCGAGTTCGTCGGGTGCGCGACCTTCGCCGCAGCGCTCGAGGAGGCCGAGACCGGCTCCGCGGGTTACGCCTTCCTGCCGATCGAAAACACCACAGCCGGTTCCATTAACGAGACCTATGACCTGCTTCGGCACACCGAGCTCCACATCGTTGGCGAGGAGATCCTGCACGTCAGGCATTGCCTCGCCGCCAGCGAAGACGTCGAAGTCGGGGCCGTGCGGAGGATCCTCTCCCATCCGCAGGCGCTGCAGCAGTGCTCAGTTTTCCTGAGATCCCTCGACGACGTCGAGGCGGTTGCCTTCGAGGACACCGCGGCAGCGGCCCGCGCGGTGCGCGAATCGGGCGACCCCGCCCAGGCGGCGATCGCCAGCGAGGAAGCGGCCGAGCTCGCCGGCCTGCAGGTGATCGCGCGCGACATCGCCAACCAGACCGAGAACTGGACCCGGTTCGTGGTGATCTCCGCGATCGAGATGGAGCTCGACCCGCGCATCCCGGCCAAGACCTCGCTGGTCTTCACCACCAAGCACCGGCAAGGAGCACTCGCCCGCTGCCTCGAAATCCTCGCCGAGCACGACCTCAACCTGAGTAAGTTGGAATCGCGACCGGTCCCCAAACGCCCGTGGGAGTACCTCTTCTACGTCGATTTCGAAGGAGGTCTGAGCTCGGGGCCCGCGGCCCTGGCGGTCGCCGAGCTGCGGCGGGACTGCCCATACTTCAAGGTGCTCGGTAGCTACCCTGCCCGAACGACCGCCGCGGGGGCAGTGGATCGGATCTGATTGGGTAGAAGCGATGTGGGACGCCGAGCAGTATCTGCGCTTCGCCGACGAACGAGCCAGGCCGTTCTTCGACCTGGTGGACAGAATCGACCATCCCGCCCCGCGGTTGGTCGTGGATCTCGGCTGCGGCGCGGGCGGCCTCACCGCGACTCTCCTCGAGCGCTGGCCCGAGGCGAAGATCACCGGAATCGACAGCTCCGAGGAGATGATCGGCCGCGCCCTCAAGCGGGCGATCCCTGGCCGACTCGAGTTCGAGCGAACGGACATCGCCGCCTGGTGCGCCGCCGAACCCCTCGACGTGATTGTCTCCAACGCCTGCTTCCACTGGATTCCCGCTCACCGCCGCCTGCTCGAGAACCTGGTCGCACACCTCGCCCCGGGCGGTGTCCTCGCCTTCCAGGTTCCCGACAACTTTGACGCACCGTCCCACACCATCGTGCGAGAGCTGTCGACCAGCCCCGCGTGGCGGGATCGCCTGGGCGACCTGCCGCAGGCTGCGGTCGAGTCGCCGGGCTGGTATGCCGAGACACTCATGCACCTCGGCCTCGACGCCAAAGTCTGGCGCACGACCTACAAGCATCTCCTCGAGGGAGAGAACCCGGTGCTCGAGTGGCTCTCGGGCACCACGCTGCGTCCGGTCCTCGCGCGCCTCGACGGAGACGAGCGGGACCGGTTCATCAATCAGCTCGGCCCACTCCTCGCAAGCGCCTATCCGCAGGGACCGGGCGGCACCCTTTTCCCCTTCCGCCGTATCTTCGTCGTCGCGCGTCTGCCCGGTTGACGATCGAGGCCGGTAACAACGAGAGCTCGGCGGGTACAATGCTCCCGCCGGTCGGACGCCGAACGAACCCGGACGGCACCCAGAAAGGACCTCATGCGACCAGACTCGTTGACGCTCGCCCAGCTGAATTACCTGCTCGGGGGCACGATCCTCAACCGCGCCGATCCGAGCACGAAAATTCAGTCGGTCGTCTCGAGCGGCGATCATGCCGAGCGCGACAGCATCTTCGTGGCTTACAGAGGCGTCGCGGTCGACGGGCACGATTTCATCGGAGAGGCGTTCGAGAACGGCTCGGTGGCCGCGGTGGTCACCGACGCCTCAAAGCTCGGAGACCGGCCCGGCATCCTGGTCGAGAACAGCCACCGGGCGCTGTCCAGGCTGAGCGCGGCCTTCGCCGGGGATCCTTCCAGGGACCTTGTCACCGTTGGGATCACCGGCACCAATGGCAAGACAACTATCCACTGGCTGCTTTACCACGCGCTTTATCGGCTCGGCTTGCCGGCGATTCGGATCGGAAGCCTGGGTATCGCGGCGGAGGGCCAGATCGAGCGCTCGGGAAAGGTGACCACGCGGAGTGCCGGCCAGATCCTGATGACCACCCCCGCGGCCCGGGAGATCCACGACTCGCTGCGGCTGGCCGTCGACAAGGGGTTGAAGGCCTGCGTGCTGGAGACCTCCTCCCA
>DAOWFV010000049.1 GCA_030637805.1 Acidobacteriota bacterium
GAAGGGCGCACGATCCACCAGATTGCGGACAGCATCAGGGTCGAGTCCACGACCCTCGCCGACCCCCTCCACCAGCTGATCCATGATGGAGCCGAGCAACCACTCCATCATCTCGCGGTGGGCCGGGGTGAAATCGCGTTGCGTGTACATGAAGCGCGCCGTCTTGTAGTCGCCCCGTCCGGGGAACTCGGGTCGGATCTCGAGCTTATCGAAGGTGCCGCGAATGAACGGTGTTCTCGACGAGAGCCCGATCAGGTTGACGTCTCCCTGGGGATTGATCACCACCTCGTCACAAGCCGACGCCAGATAGTAGACGAAGTTGCCCGGCGCGAACTCACCAGCGGTCTCCAGGTAGGCCACAGTCCACTTGCCTGCAGCGCCGAACCGCTGGATGAGCGAGCGCAGCTCCTGGACGGTGGCGATGCCTCCGCCGAGGCTGTCGATGCGCACGCGCAGGCCTCGGACCCGATCATCCTCAGCCGCCAGCACCAGGGCTCGGCGCAGCTCGCGCAGGCTGGTCGCTTCCTCGCCCAAGAGGTCGGCCAACGGATCGTCGGCCGTTACCTCGGCGATAGGTCCGGCAATCCTCAAAGAGACCACCATGTTCCTGGGCAGGGCCGGGGCCGAGAGACCGCGCACCAGCACGGCCATGATCACCACGCCCAAGATCACCAGCAAGCAGCCGGCTCCGAGAAACCACGAACGCGCCTTGGCCATCATCTACCTCCACAGCAGAACCCGGTCATCCTACCAGAGGGCGCGCCGGACGCCCCGACCCGTCTGACCCGAAGCCTCGGAGGTTCCGGGTCAGTCGGGAGCTGTCAGGTATCAGCGGAGCCTCCTGCAAATTCAACATCGAATTTCGGAACGGCACCGGGCCGGCATCGGCGATGTGCGGGCGGGACGCCCGCACCACAATCCCAGCATGACGGATTTTTTTGTGGTGCGGGCGTCTCGCCCGCACGTTTTGATCCTGTTTCGTCCGACGGAGGGCGAATTCGATGTTGAATTTTGCAGGAGGCTCAGCGGTCAGCTAACAGCTCAGCTCTCCTGCGCCCGCTTGGAGCAGTATCGGTGCAGCCCCGCAGAGTTGCCCTCCATCGGGCACAGGCGCCGGTACCGCGCGACCGCCTCTTCGGGCACCGTCGCGCTCTCCATCTCGAGCTGATCCGCGGTCTCCAGCATTTCGGCCAGCGCCGACGTGTCGCCGCCCTCAGAGACCACCCGCTCCGCCATCTCCGTCCAGCGCACGATCCGTTCCTCGAGCTCGTCGAGATGGCGCGGCACGTCGTCGAAGGCCCCATAGTGGGTGAGCAGAAGCCGGCCGGGCTCAATCCGCCGCAGAACAGCGAGGCTCTCACGCCAGGCTCCGATATCAATGTCCGGCGGTGGCATCGGCGGCAGCACGTGGGTCGCGCCCGGAAACCGGACCCCAGCGACATCGCCGGTGACCACCGCGTCACCCACCTGCCAGGCGATATGGTGGACCGCGTGGCCCGGGGTGTGCCAGGCGCGCACCTGGAGACCGTCGACCGTCACGGCTTCCTCGTCGGCAACCACCTTCAGATTCTCCGCGGGCACCCCGAGGGTCGTTCCCCAGAGAGGCTCCATCAGCTCGCCGTAGAGCCGCTCGGCCGACGGCAGCAGCTTGCGCTCGGGGGCCACGAGGTGCTCGGCGCCAGCCGGATGGGCGAAGACCTTACACCCGGTCCGCCGGGCCAGTACTCCCGCCCCTCCGGCGTGGTCGAGGTGGACGTGGGTCACGAAGACCGCGCGCAAGTCATCAAGAACAATGCCCGCCTCCCCCACCCTTCGCTCGAGGGTGGCGATCGTGCTCGCCGGTCCGCTCTCGAAGAGCACAAAGCCACTCTCGGTGGGCGCCAGGAAGCTCGCGATCACCTCCGTGGCGCCGAAGAACTCCAGATCCAGGGTGCGGACATCCGTCATGTTGCCTCCGTTGGTCAGTCTACAGCCTTCATCGTAGAATGGGCCCAGGCGTTGGAGGTTCCCGATGCGCATAATCTCGTTCATCCTGGCTGCTGCCGCGGTCGTCGGCTGCGCCTCGTCTACCACGACGCCCTCTCTCCGTCAGATCTGCCAGGACGGCTACTCGGAGGTCTGGTCCGCAGCCCGGTTCGCCGTCGCGGGGATGGGCGGAACGGTGGTGAGTGCGGTCGAGTCGAAAGGCGTCATCCTTGCGCGGATCGAGGAAGGTGATCCAGGTTCCGAGGTGGAGCTCCACATCACCCTCAGCCGGCTCCCCGACCACCAGCCCGGCACTCTGGAGCCGATCACTGTCTCGGTCAGGGCCACCGGACCGGGCGCCTCGGAGCCCGCCGAAGGCCGACGGGAGGAGCTCCGCGAGCTCGAAGAGCAGTTCCTGGCCCGAGTAAGTCACCGCGCCCAATGCAGGGCACCGACAGAAGCGCGCTGACCGGGCCTGCCCGGTCAGGGGGTTTTGAGTTTTTAGTTTTGAGTTTTTAGTTACGGGCGCCTTGCGGACACCGTGACCCACCACCGTGAGCGGAGCGCCCCGGGCGCGGAGTCGAAGAAGCCCACAGATCACACAGATAAACACAGATTTTCACACCGAGAACAACGCAAAGACGTAAAGCCGCAGAGGGAGATTGGCGCCGCCGGCTCCGTCTCCCACCAATAGACTCCTGGCAGTTGTCCTTTCCTCTTCGCAAACAACCGGGGCATCGATCGGTTCGAGATTCGAGGCCGGGCAGCCACGCTCCGAGCGTGGCGGGGAGCGAGGAAGGAAGCCGCGACAAGCGCTGGCGCTCGGAGCGGCCCCTTCCTTGCTCCCAGCAAGCGGTCTTCAGACCGCGAAGCCTCCGGCCTATTCGCGTCGATTCCGCTCTCTGCGTCTCTGCGCCTCTGCGTTGTCTTCACTGCGTGGATCTGTGTCTATCTGTGTGATCTGTGGGTTTCTTCGTGCCTCGGTTTCAGCCTTTCTCGCGATGGTGCGGCGAAATGGCTGTTTCGTAGCCCAAGACACGTTCCCGAAGCGTAGCTGGAGGCCGCAAATGAAGAGAGGGCACGGAGACGGGCATGGGGGCTGAAAGCCCTCAGCGAACTTCGACGAGGTCGAGGCGGAGGCCGAGGTTGCGGCGGTCGTCTCCGCGGCCTTGGAGGGCAGGCTGGAAGGTGGGGGTGCGGAGCTCGATCAGCACCGGGCCCTCGCCCTCCGGAACTTCGAACCAGCGGCTGGTCTGCCAGCCTTCGAGCAGGCTTGCATCACCGATGTGAAGGCCGCGGGCAAAGACGGCCACCGGCAGCGGCTTCTGGGGGTTCCCACCCCTTGACCACACGAAGCGGACCTGCTCGCCGGGCCCAACCAGAATCCTGGCGCCGCCGCCGGTCCAGCGGAAGCTCCGTCCCTTCGCCCGCTCGGGCGGGTAGCAACCCGCCACCAGGAGCTGATCATCCGTGCCGACGTCGAGCCGGCCGGGCGCAGCAGCCGCCCCGTCCTCGAGGCCGAAGACATGAAAGCTGGCGCCTCGTGGCGGCGCCGCGCTCAAAGGCGGGGTGCTCGTCACCCGGATGGACTGCCGGGTTTCGTCGACGGTCTCGAAAACGCCCTTCTCTCGCTTCTCGGCAGAGAACACCAGGGCGTCGGGATGCCGGTCGAGAAAGTCCTCGATCCGCGCGAGGACGCCGGGCGGACGCAGGTCGAGACAGAAGACCGGCTCGCCGCGTAGAAGAAGATGGGGGCCGTACCGCCAGGCCTGCCCGGTGGCAAGCACCACCCGGCCGCCGGGGATCG
Source organism: Acidobacteriota bacterium (assembly GCA_030637805.1). Taxonomy (GTDB): domain Bacteria; phylum Acidobacteriota; class Thermoanaerobaculia; order Thermoanaerobaculales; family Sulfomarinibacteraceae; genus Sulfomarinibacter. The sequence goes on from DAOWFV010000049.1 coordinate 3,773, forward strand.
CGCGCTCGAGCTCCGCCAGCGTGTTCAGGAAACCATCTCCCTGTCGCACCAGCACTGCGGAGCGCTGGATCCACAGGGACGGGAGAACCATTGCTGCGAGAAGCAGGCCGGCGATCGCGGTCGCGAGCGGCCGCGGCGCCCGGAACAGCCGATGGAGGAGGCCTGCCGACCCACGAGCCAGATAGGCGAGAAAGAGGGCGCCGAGAGGCACCGTCACCGGTAGGAATCGCCGAGCGGCGAACGGGTAGTAGGGTGAGTCGCCGCTGCCTAGGAAGAGGTAGAGGCTCAGCAGGACGAATACGAAGGCCGGGAACACGAGCCAGGTTGCGCGCCGGCGCCACAGATACCAGATCAGGCCGGCGGCGGCGCCCCAGACCACCAGGAGTCCACTCAGCGCCGCGTAGTCGCGCAGGTGGCTCGTCCCGGTCGAGCCCCAGAGGAAAACCAGCGCGACCAGGAAAAGCATCCCGAGATCGAGCGGCGCCACCCTGGCCACCCTGGACC
>DAOWFV010000006.1 GCA_030637805.1 Acidobacteriota bacterium
CACGGATTGGTCGGAACCGCCGGAAGCCTCGGGTTCTTGTCCGTAGCGAAGACCGCCCGCCGTCTGGAACGCCGTCTGGTCGCCCTGCTCGAAGGGGCGGAGGACCCCACGGCCGAGCAGCAGATCGAGATCGGATCGTGGTTTGCGCGGATCGAAGACGCTTCCCGTGAGGACAGGGGCGGAGCGATGGTGCCGAGCGCTGCCAAGATCTCCGTCTCGCAACCGGCGGTCCCGGTCGAGCAGCGAAATCTGATCGTGGTTATCGAGGAGGAGGGGCCTTTCGCCGACGAGCTGTCGCTCCAGCTCGGGCATTTCGGCTTCGAGCTGCAGGTGTTCCAGAGCGTCGGCGAAGTTGCGGATGGTACGGAGGACCGGCGGCCGGCGGCGGTGATCATGGATCTTTCGTCGACGACCGGGGACCTCGTGGGCGCCGAGGCGGCCGGTCGGGTTCGTGAGGTCCTCGGCTTCGAGGTGCCGGTGGTCTTCGTCTCCAACCGCTCAGACATCGCTGCTCGGCTCGATTCGGTGCGGGCGGGGTGCAGCGGGTACTTCGTCAAGCCGATCAACTACAGCGATGTGCTCGAGACGCTCGATCGCATCACCCGTCGCGAGCCCGAGCCGTACCGTATTCTCATCGTGGACGACGAGCCCGACGCGGCCAACTACCACTCCGCCAACCTCAAGGCCGCCGGGTTCGAGACGGTCACCGTCACCAACCCCCTCAACGTCACTCCCCACCTGGTGGAGTTCCAGCCCGACCTGATCCTCATGGATGTCTACATGCCCGGCTGCTCCGGGGTGGAGCTGGCGGCGGTGATTCGCCAGGAGGAGGCGTTCGTTGGCATTCCCATCGTCTTCCTGTCGCGGGAAACCGACCGCATGAAACAGATCGCGGCCCTGGGCCAGGGCGGTGATGACTTCTTCACCAAGCCCGTGGAGCCCGACCAGCTGGTGGCCGCCATCGCCGCCCGCGCGCAGCGCGGCCGCACCCTGCGTCTGTACATGGAGCGGGACGGCCTCACCGGGCTGCTTTCCCACAGCCGCATCATCGAGCAGCTCGAGGTCGCCGTGCGGCGCGCGGACCGGTCGGGAGGCCGGTTGGCGGTGGCGATGGTGGACATCGACGGTTTCAAGCAAGTCAACGACAACTACGGGCACCTGGTCGGGGACCAGGTGCTCAAGGCCCTGGCGTACCTCCTGCGTCAGCGCCTCCGCCTGAGCGACATGCTGGGACGATTCGGAGGCGACGAGTATGTGGTCATCTTGCCCGACACCGACGGTGCGGCGGCGGTGGAGAAGATGGAGGTCATCCGCCAACATTTCAACGCTATCGAGCACTCCACCGGCCTCGGGCAGTTTTCCGTCACCCTCAGTTGTGGCGTGGCCGAGTTTCCCGCGGCGGCAACCAGCCTCGAGCTCATCGCGGCTGCCGACGACGCCCTGTACCGGGCCAAGCGAACGGGTCGGAACCGGGTTGCCGTCGCCGGCGGAGAGGATTGAGCGATGGCGCGGTTGGGGCTCGCGCTGCTTGCGGCGGTCCTGCTGGCTCCCGGCTGTCAACAGACGCCGAACGAACCGGCGCCGAAGGAGCCCGCCCGGACATCAGGTGCGACTGGAGTGCTCTCCGTGGGCTCGGTTTCGCTCAACCCGGGCCGCGAGTACGAGACCTTTCGCCCCTTCGCAGACTATCTGGCCTCCAGGCTGGGAGAGGTGGGGATCGGCAAAGGACGGGTGGTCGTTGCGGACTCCCTGAGCAAGATGGTGGCGGATCTCCAACGAGGGTCGGTGGATCTCTTCATCGACAGCCCATTCCCCGTGGCTTTCGTCTGCGATCGTGCCGGGTCTCGCCCGATTCTGCGGCGATGGAAGCGGGGCTCCGATGTCTACCACAGCGTGATCTTCGTCCGCGCCGACAGCGGGATCGCCTCGGCGGATGATTTTCGAGGGCGCATCATCGCCTTCGGCGAGCCTTTCTCGACCACCGGCTTTCTCTTGCCGAAGGCCGCGCTGGCTTCCTCGGGGTTGAGGCTGGTCAACTACGAGGACCCGGCGGCCACGATCCAGCCCGACCATGTAGGTTACGTCTTCTCCAACGATGCCGAGAACACCATGTTCTGGGTGCTCAAGAAGAAGGTGGCCGCCGGTGCTGTCAACGCGGACTACTTCGAGGCTCTCGCGGGAAGCCGCATCGAAGAGCTTCGGATCATCCGCAGGACCGAGGAGGTTCCCCGCAACGTGGTCTGTGTCCGCGACGGTCTCGACCCCGAACTGATCCGGGCGGTGGAGGAGGTTCTTCTCGCCATGGACGAAGACCCGCAGGGGCGGTCGGTACTGAGTGGATTCGAGCAGACTGCGAGATTCGACCGTTTTCCGGGGGGTTCGGCGGACCAACTCGGCCGTGTCATGGAACTCCTGGCGTACGTCGAGGAGGATCTCGGACGGTGAGACCTTCTGTCGACAGACCTTTGAGAGAGGGCAGCCGATGCGCCTCGGTCTGAAGGGACGCTTCGTGGCCTTCGTAATGGCGACCACCATCGCCTTCGGGGTGGTGCTGACGGCCCTGGCCGTGCGGACACAGAACGACCGGCTGAGGCACGAGCTGGTGGAGCGGGGGAAGCTCCTCACCACCGTCATCGCGGCCAACGCCACGGACGCGATGGCGTTACTCGAGGTGCGCGAGCTGCGCCGGTTGCTCGCGGAGGTTCTCGACCAGGAGAATGTGCTCGAGGCGGTGGCATTTGACGAGGATGGCCGTGTGTATACCGATGGGACGCTGGAAAACCCGTCGAAGCACACCCCGATCGGTGAAGCGGAGCGCCGGCACACGATCGCCTCTGACGCGCTGCTTGTAGAGTTTTCCGGCGATGTGATGACCGTGACGAGGCCGGTATGGCTCGGCGGGCGTCCGCTTGGCGGGGTTCGTCTCCGCTACTCTCTGGCGGGCCTCGCCCGTGACCAGGCAGTGTTGGCCCGCCGTACCGCGATGGTGGGTGCAGTATTCACGGTGCTCGCGGTGTTGGCGGCGGCCCTGCTGACCGAGGCGGTGACCCGTCCCCTGAAGGAGGTGATCCGGGCGACGCGCTCCCTCGCCAGGGGAGAAGCCGTACCGACCCTCCGCGTGCGCACCTCCGACGAGGTCGGGGAGCTGGCGGCCGCGTTCAACGAGATGACCCGTCGACTGCGGGAGACCACGGTGTCCCGCGACGCCGTGGACCGCGTCCTCGGCACCATGGGGGAATGCCTGATTGTGATCGGACCGGACGGCACGATCGACCGTGTCAACAAGGCCGTCAGCAAGCTTGCCGGTCTGCCCGAGGACGAACTGGTCGGGCGCCCCTGTGATGAGCTCATCGGAACACCCGAAGGCTTCCGGTCGCTCATCGACGCCGTGAGCGCCGAGGGACCGGTGCACGGTCTGGAAACCGAAATGCTGGTGAAGGACGGAGCGGCGGTGCCGATGATGGTATCTGTAGCCCCCATGGCCCAATCGTCGGACCGACCTCAGGCATTCGTCGTGGTTGCGTCGGACCTCAGTGAGCGGGTGCGGATCGAGCGCCAGAAGGACGAGTTCGTGGCCATGATCCACCATGAGGTGCGCGGCCCGCTGACCGCAGTGCATGGCGCCCTCGGACTCCTCGCGGGCGGAGTCGCGGGGGAACTCAGTGACCGCGCCCGGGGCCTGGTGGAGATTGCGCTGCGCAACAGCGAGCGGATGGAGCGTCTGGTCGATGACCTGCTTGCGGCGCGGAAGCTGGACACGGGGAAGATGGACTTCCGCATGGAGGATGCTGACCTGATGCCCCTCGTCGAGCAGGCGATGGAGGCCACGTCCTCGTACGGCACCAAATTCGATGTCCAGTTCGACCTCGACGGGAGAGTGGAAGGCGCCCGCGTTCGGGTCGATCCGGACAGGTTGATCCAGGTCTTGACCAACGTGCTCTCCAATGCCGTCCGATTCTCCCCGGCAGGGGAGACCGTGACGGTGTCGGTCACCCGCCGCGAGAAAAATCTTCGGGTGTCGGTGGTGGACCGGGGTCCGGGGATACCGGAGGAGTTCCGAGATCAGGTGTTCGAGAAGTTCGCGCAGGCCGGTCCCGACGACTGGCGGCATCAGAGCGGCACCGGATTGGGGATGAGCATCTCCAGGGCGATCATGGAGGAGCTTGGCGGCGACATCTTCTTCGAAAGCGAGATGGACGTTGGCACCACCTTCTTCGTCGATCTGCCGGAAGCGTAACGGAAGAAAAATAGGCTTCCCGACTGACCCCGGTTGGACATCGGTGGGGGGGCGCGTTATCTTCAAATGACGCCATGGCGATATCCGGAAACCTCCAAACAATGCACCTGGCGGAGATCCTCCAGTGGCTGGCGAACGGCCTCCACACGGGCACGTTGGTCGTCAGCAAGGGGGCGGTGGAGAAGAAGGTCTACTTCCGCGAAGGCGTCATTCTCTCCTCGTCGAGCTCCGACCCGAAGGGTTTCCTGGGGCATTTTCTGGTCAGCAAGGGGGTCATCGGCGAGGGCGAGCTGGCCGAGGCGATGGCGAAGCAGGCCGAGAGCGGGGGCCTTCTGGGCGAGATCCTCGTTGATGGGGGCGCGCTCGACCGAGAGATGCTCGACTCGATGCTGAGGCTCAACGCCGAGGAGAACATCTGCGACATCTTCGCCTGGGAGGAAGGTGAGTTCAGCTTCCTCGACGGCGAGCTCCCGGACTACGAGCTGGTCCCGTTGTCGGTGGATGTCACCGGTCTGGTCCTCGAGGGGATGCGGCGCGTCGACGAGCTGGTCGCCATTCGGGATGTCATTCCGTCGTCCCAGTGTGTTCCCGTCGTGGTGGCATCGCTGGTGGACGAGACCGAGCTCGATCTGGGTTGGCTGGGGGTCTTGGAGGCGGTGGACGACGACCGCAGCATCGACGACATCTGCCTCCACACGCACTCCAGCGAGTTCTTCGTCTCCCAGGTGCTGTACCAGGGGGTGCAGGAAGGGCGCCTGAAGATCGTCCGTCCACGTGTCGTGGTCGCCGAGCCCGAGCTGGAGACCAAGGCGGAAGACAAGAACGGCGCACCGCTGACCAACGCCGAGGCCATGGTCGCAGAAGCTCTCGCCCACATCCGTGCGGGTGTGTATGAGCCGGCGGCCCGTTACCTGAGGGCCGCGGCCAGTCTCGAGCCGAACAACCGCGAGATTTCGATGGTCGTCCGTGAGCTGGAGGGAGAGATCCGTTCCAGCCTCGAGGTCGAGGGTGTCGAGTCGGAACGCATCCCGGTGCTCGAAACCACGCTCGACGACCTACGGGCGATGAGCTTCTCCCCGGAGGAGGGCTTCATCCTGTCTCGCATCAACGGGAGCAGCGATATCGCCTCCATCATGAAGATCTCGCCGCTTTCCGAGCTTGACTCGATGCTCGTCTTTTGGAAGCTGGCGTCCTCCGGTCACATCCGCCTCAAGAGCGTCGACTGATCGCTTCGCCGCCCTCGCCACGAAACCCGGTGAGATAAGCGGGTTAGTGGATAATGCCCATGATGGGTAGATTGATCGATCGCGAGAAACGGGAGCAGGCGCGACGGCAGCGGGTCGAGCGCAAGCGGAGGATTCTCAAAGAGGCGCGCAGCTCCTTCGAGCGGCTGCCCTTCGTGGAGGTGACCCTGGACTCCATCGGGCATCGGGCCCAGGTCGACCGCGGAGTGGCCTCGATGTACTTCGAGAGTAAGGAGGGGATCTTCCTCCTGCTCCTGAAGGAAGACCTCGAGGAGTGGTTCGCCTCCATGGAGGAGGAGCTCGAGGCGTGCCGCAAGCCGCTGTCCAGGGAGCGGCTCGCTCGATTGCTGGCTGAGAGCCTGGCCGGGCGCCCCGCGATGACCCGCCTCATGAGCCTGGCCCCCGTCGTCTTCGAGCAGAACCTCGACGTGATGGAGGTCTTTCGCTTCCAGCGCTGGCGACGGGACCGTATGGATGAAGTCGGAGAGGCGATGGACGGCGCCGCGGACCGCCCCATTCCCGATGGGGGAGTTCGCCTGCTGCATCTCGTCCAGCTGATCGCGGCCGGTCTCGAGCCGTTAGCCCACCCCAAGGGCAGCGCGGCCTATGAGCTTGCCGACCCCGAATTCGCGGTCTTTCGGATCGACCTGCGCGAGGAGCTGGAGTCGCTGATCGCGGCAGCCCTCGCCTCCAAAGGCTGAAACAGCGCGCGCTTGCCTCTGCCGCGCGCCGGCGGGCTACCTGAGCCTTCCAGGGCCCTTCGGGCCGATAGAACACAATATGACATCCAATTCGTGCGGCCGAGATCCGGCTTCGCCCTGTGGGCATCGCCGTGACAGGCGCGGGGCGCTTCGCTCAGGATGACAGCGAAATGGAGGCGCCATCGCACCCGCTGGGTGCCAGTAACGCGCCCAAGCGCGGGCAGCTTGCCTCGAGCCGCCCTACCGCCTCCCCGCGCTGATAATTCAGAATTGAGAATTGAGAATTGAGAATTCGCCCTCGCCTCCCCGCGCCGATAAATCCGAATTCCCGGCTTCGTGCTCCGCACTACGCCGTGGCAAGCCGAATTCCACCCGTGCCCGAACTCAAAACTCAAAACTCAAAACTCAAAACTGACCCAACCCCCTCCCTATGTTTTTGTCGCGCCGGCAGGGAGTTCGTCGCCCGCAGCTCGCAACCTCGAGCGATGTTCCGGCATATGAGCTTCCTGGAGGTCGGCAAATGGGTCTGATGGAACGGTTCAGTTTCTGGAGACGGGGTGACGCCATGTTGCAGAGCCGGGCGGGCGCCAGGTTCGCCGAGGCGACCGGGGGCATGGTCAACCGGCTCGCCGCGGTGATGATGACCAGCCGTCAATCAGGCGACGTGCCGTGGTCGCCTTTGACGAAGCCTCTGTCCGAGTGCCGCCTGGCCGTGGTCACCACCGCTGGGCTCCACCTTGCCGGAGACAGGCCCTTCGACGTGGACTCCGCCCAGGGCGACCCGAGCTTCCGCTCGTTCCCCTCCGAGAGCGACCACGCAGATCTCCGGATCGCCCACACCCACTTCTCACGCCGCTACTACGATGCCGACCCGAACGTGATCCTGCCGCTCGATGGCCTCCGCGAGCTGGCCGATAGCGACGTGCTCCACCTCGCGCCCCGGTTCTTCAGCTTCGGCTATGCCGGCACGCTGACCCGGGAACTGGTGGACCCCGAGAGGGGCACCGCCCCCCGCCTGGCCGCCGAGCTGCACGACGATGGTGTTGACCTCGCTCTCCTGGTACCCGCCTGACCACTGTGCAATCGGGCCGGCGGCCTGATCGCACGCGTCATCGAGGCCTCGGGCATCCCCACGGTGAGCCTTTCCATCAACCTCGAGATCTCGGAGAAGATCGGCGCTCCGCGGACGGTCTTCGTGCGTTTTCCCCACGGCGCGCCCTTCGGCGAGCCCGGAGCGATGAACCAACGCATGACCGTGTTGAGGGATCTTCTGCGAACCCTCCAGGAAGCCTCGGAACCGGGTGTCATCGTCGAGCCCGGCTATCAGTGGCGCCGCACGGAGTACCCGCCGGTTTCGCTGAACAGCTTCGTGGCCGTCTGAAGAGATCCCCTCTCGCGTCCGTGTCTTCGTCCGAGGCCGCGCCCTCGCACGGCTTCAGGCATAGCCCTAAAGGCTACGCCCGGACAGGCAGCC
>DAOWFV010000174.1 GCA_030637805.1 Acidobacteriota bacterium
GAGAATCCAGTATCGAGTAACGGGTGGGCGGGCGGATCGAGAATCCAGTATCGAGAATCGAGTGACCAGGGCACCTGAGAACCAAGCACAGGGGACCCGTCCGCAAGGAGCAACGTCATGAGCGATCGGAAATATCGTCACCGCGGTTACCAGGACGACGATCGGGACCGCGAGCAGCAGCAGCGTCAACGGCCCAAGACTGACGGCGTCAAGCGGTTCGACGGCGCCCCCCGAGGGAGGGGTCTCGGTGCCCCGACCACCGTGGCCTTCAAGTGCGCACGGTGCGGCCACGAGCTCGCGGATCCGAGGATCGAGAAAGACACCACCTGTTCGTCCTGCGGCTCGGCCCTGCACTGCTGCACCAACTGCAGCTTCTTCAACACCGGCGCCCAATTCGAGTGCCGCAAGCCGATCACTGCCCGGGTCGAGAGCAAGACCAAGGCCAACGACTGTACGTACTTCGAGCCCAAGGCCGTGCGCGACCTCAAGGTGAAGGCGACTCCCGATGGTCCCGACGGTCCCGCGGATCCGCACGCGGCGTTCCACGCACTGTTCAAGAAGTAATCCCCGCGCAGGGCGCGGGGATTACTGAGAAAGTCTAGGCCGAGAATCCGCTGCTGTCACTTTACTCCGTGCTTTTCTCGAACTTGCTGGGGAGGTCGAGCCCATAGCCTTGTCTTCGATCGGCCTGCTTGAGAAGGACCGCAAAAACCATACCGGCGACGCCCAAAATGGCGAGCATAAGAATCGCCAGAGTGTAGTTGTACACCGCTCCCAGATCGGCCCTGTCAAGGTGTTTTCGCTGCTCGTCGATGTTTTCAAGCGTGGCGTTGGCCGCGAACGCTGCGGCTATCGTCTGCGCTTCGCGATATCGGGAGGCATAGGGTTCGGTCAGCTGAATCGCCAGCTCCCTTGCGGCCTCATCCGGTTCGGCAAAATCCCGGGCCGCCTTCCTCGCCGCCTCCAGAAGCTCTCTCTTCTCCTCCGTGGTCAGCGCTGCCTTCGGCAAATCGAAGATCCCTCGCTCTTCTTCCCCGAGGATTTCCACCACTGCAGTCCTGGCCTCTCCGAGCTGGGCGCCTGCCACCTGCGCAGCGGCAACCCCCGGATTGGTGCCATCGAGGACCAGCCCGATCAGAATCGGGAAAAGATAAAGCCCGATGTTCTGGACGGAAAATGTGATGCCGTAGGCGGTGCCGAGACGGTTGTCGCCCACGATCTTGGCGATGGCCGGCCACATGGCCGCCGGCACCAACGAAAAAGTCATACCGAGCAGGAACATCGGAATCAGAGGATTGAGATTCGTCAATGCGAGCATGAGATGCACGACGACGAGCATCGCCGAACCAACGACCATCAATGATGCGCCCCAACCCCTGAAGTCGATGACCCAGCCGAACAGGGGCGTGAAGAAGATCGTGCCGAAGTACACGATGCTGGCGATGTCGCTGGCCCGGGTCAACGACATCCCAAACTTGTTGACGAGCAGGTCGGGAGCGTAGTTCATGAAGGGGAAGACCGCCGAGTAAAAAGTCACGCACAGGAAGACGATGAAAAGAAACGAGGGATTGGTGATCAGCTTACCGAGGTCGCTGAACCGGAACGGCTCTTCTGCCTCTTGTTCGTCGCCGTCTGCAGCTGGGGCCGCACTCCGCTGCCGCTCGAACCGGACGTCGACAAAGGTGTACACCACCCACGCAAGCAAGCCGATGACCATCAGGACGAAGCAGAGCCAGAGCGAGACGGTCCAGTCCGGCTTGAGAATCCGCGGCGAGACGATCAGTCCCATCATCGATCCCACACGCGCCAGGGCCAGGTTGATCGCGAGGGCCAACGCCACCTCACGACCTCGAAACCACTTGACGATGACCTTGCTGAAAATGACGATCGAGGTCTCGGCGCCGAGGCCGTAAAACAGGAAGCCCAGCCACATCATTTTAAGTGAGGGGCTCCAACCGCTGAGAAACGAGCTCATAAACGCATGGCCGAAACCGCCGCCGTTGAAGTAGTCGGTGGCGCCGTACCAAGTCAAGAAGGCGCCGACAACCATGCTGGAGACGAAGAAGTTTCCCGTGATTCGAATCCCCATTTTGTCGGCGATAACGCCGCCTATGACGGCCATCAGGAGAAAAACATTGGGCCACGAGTAAGCCGACCGGAACTGACCATAGTCGGCTGAGTCCCAGCCGAGCTCGCTGGTGAAGGTTCCTTTGAGAGGGGAGATGGCATCGTAAAAGTAGTAGCAGGCGGCGATGGTGATGCTGACCAACAACACGACGCCCCAGCGTCTGAGCGGCGAATCGGCCATGCTCTTCTGGATTATGGGTGGGTTCACGCTGTCACTCCTTGCCTGTGGTCGAAGAATTGATTCGTCATCGACAGTTCCCTTATGACTCAACACTCACACGGCATTGTAGCTGCGCCGGGGGAATACTACATTCCTAAATAGTGTTATACTGTCCAGAGTATCCGTGGGTCCCCGGCGACCGCGGTCGCCGGAGGTACCCGCTTAGTGCTGACACGCCGACGCTTCATCAGAAATGCCACCTTGTCCGCCGCGAGCTCGCTCGGCTTCGCGGGATATGGGTTTGCTAGCGCCCTCGATCTACCCGGTCTGCGCCGAGTCACCCTCGATCTTCCCGCATTACCCCAATCCTGGGACGGCCTCAGGATTCTGCAAATCTCCGACGTCCACGCCGGTCCCTACATGGACAGCGAGCGGATGGCTCGGGTACGGGAGATGGCTGCCAAAATTCCCGCCGACCTCATCGTCTTCACCGGCGACCAAATAGACCGCAGGCCTTCCGATGCCGAGCACTTTGCGCGCGGCTTCCGCGGCATCGAGGCGCCGCTTGGAGTCTGGGGCGTTCTCGGTAACCACGATCACTTCATCGATCCCCAGCGCTCCGAGTGGGCGCTGCGTGCAGCGGGCATCCAGCCCCTGATCAACCGCGGCGTGGTCCTCGAGCGGGAAGGGTCCAGTCTGGCGCTGGTCGGCGTGGACGATCTGCAGGCCGTCGATGATCGCGGTCCCGACTTCTCGATTCTCGGCCAATTCCCGTCGGCGTTCCGGATCTGCCTCTGCCACCAGCCTCAGGGCTGGCACCGCGCGGCGGCTGCTGGCGCCCACCTCACCGTCTCCGGCCACACCCACGGCGGGCAGATCGCGCTGACCAACCGCAACCTCAACGCCGCACGATTCAGCACCCGCTACATCGCCGGACCCTACCGCCGCGAGAACGCGTTCTTGTACGTATCACGCGGGGTCGGCGTGGGCGCGATTCCGGTCAGGGTCGGAGCGCCACCCGAGATCGACCTGCTGACACTGCGCAGCACCACGGTCAGCGCGCAAGTCGCGGCGTAGTCGATTCAATCAAACTCTGGGTTTGGGCTGCTGGCAGGTGACGCTGCCTGTTGTCGTCGCGCTCATCGAGGTTGCCCGGTCAGCGCGCGTATCAAAGCTCCGGATTTGTGCCACTGATAGGTGACGCGGCCTTCCTGTCGGCACTCTGCCCGTGAGGATGCCAGGCACGCCGCCATGATGTTGAGGACAACATCATGGCGGGATGCCAGGCACCTCCGAAGTAGCGCGCCCAAGCGCGGGCAACACGTTGCAACCCACGCCTACGCTTCACCGCGCCGATAATTCAGAATTGAGAATTAAGAATTGAGAATTCCTGCCTCGGCCTCCCCGCGCCGATAATTCCGAATTCCTAATTCCGAATTCAAAATCCCTACATCGGGTACAGCCCGCTGTCGCGCTCCGGAGGGGCGCCTGGGTAGGCTCCGCCCTCTCCCCCCATTTCTTCCTCGAGGGCTTCACCCAGCTCCTCCTCCACCTCTTCCGGATCCTCGCCGGCTTCGAGGCGGCGGATCATCTCCTCCATTGCCGGTGTCACCGGTTCGCCCGCGATCTCGGTCATGCGCCGCACCGCGGCCGCCATCTGCCGGGGATCGTTCTCGTCCATGTTTTCGAGCTCCGCAGCGAAGCGCATCATCTCGCGCTCGATCCGCGGATCGTCCATGCCCTGGCCGTCCGCCTCTTCACCTCCACCCGTCTTCGGGGAAGCGGTCACGCCAAAGCGTGACGGCACCCGTCGCAGGTCGGCGGCGTGACATTTGGGGCAGGTGGGGATCTTCGCGGTATCAACGGCAAAGGCGTGAAAGCTGTAGATCCGGTTGCACACCCTACACAGGAATTCGTAGACAGGCATCAGCCTCCTCCCTTGCCGCTGAGGGTATTCCAACCCGGGATCCGGTAAAGGTCGAGCCCGGCCTCCACCAGCAGGCGAGGATCGACTCTCATCGCCAGCTCAACCGCCTCATCCATGAACCGCCGCGCCAGCTGATGTGGCAGACCGACCGCCCGACGCACCATCTCGGGCTCCTCCAGCGGTACCCTGAGGATGGCCACGCCGGGCGCCGAAAGCAAAATCGTGCGGACCCGTTCTTTGAGCTCGACCACCCCCTTGCCGGTGGCCGCCGAGAGGGTCACGGACTCGCCGCGGGGCTCCATTGTCGGGTAGCAGCGTGACTGGAGTAGGTCGATCTTGTTGAACACGACCAGCGTCTGGTTGCGCTCGACCCCGAGGCCCTCGAGCACCTCTTCACCAACCCTCAGGTGCTCCTCCCACGCGGGATGCGCAGCGTCCACCACGTGCAGCACCAGATCGGCATCAACGGCCTCTTCGAGGGTCGAGCGGAACGGCGCCACCAGATCGTGCGGCAGCTTGCGGATGAAGCCCACCGTGTCGGTGAGTACCGCGGTGACCTCCTCGCCAAGAGCCGCCCGGCGTGCCCTCGGGTCGAGGGTGGCAAAGAGCCGGTCCTCGACCAGGACTGCGGCCCTGGTCAGCCGCCGGAAGAGAGAGGACTTGCCGGCGTTGGTGTAGCCAACCAGCGCAACCGTGGGAAGGTCGATCCGCCGTTCGCGGCGCAGCCGCCGGTCGCGCTCGATGACGGCGAGCTTGCCACGGAGCTGAGCCATTCGTCGCGAAATCAGGCGGCGGTCGATCTCGAGCTGGGTTTCGCCCACTCCACGGGTGCCGATGCCGCCGGCCTGGCGCGAGAGGTGGCGCCAGCGGCGGGTGAGCCGCGGCAAGAGGTAACTCAGCTGCGCCAGTTCTACCTGGGTCTGTGCCTCCCGGCTGCGGGCCCGCTGCGCGAAGATATCGAGGATCACCGCGGCGCGGTCGAGGATCTTGAGCGACTTCGGCAGTTCGCCCTCGATGTTTCGTACCTGCGAGGCGGTGAGGTCCTCGTCAAAGACCACCGACTCCGCCGCTTCGTCCTCGCAGCGTGAACCGAGTTGGTGCAGAAAGCCGCGACCTACCACGGTGGCGGGGTCGGGTTTCACGCGCTCCTGGAGGCCACGGCCCACGACCACTCCGCCCGCCGTTTCTACCAGGCGTTCAAGCTCGTCGAGGTGCTCCTCCGCCAGCGGACGCGGCAGCCCCGGCACGACCAGGCCGACGAGCATCGTGCGTTCCCGGGAGTCGTTTGTAATCAGGGAAGATCCTCTTGGTGCAGGCGCAGCAGTACCTGTTCGCATGCTGCCAGTGTCTCCTCCACATCCTTGGCCCCATGCGCGCTGGAGACAAATGCGGCCTTGCCCGGCTCCTGCGGCAGGAGAATACCCTCGTCGAGAAGCCCCCCCACCAACCGGCGGTAGGCGTCGCCGTCCGACCTCTCCAGCCCCTTCCGATCCGTAACAACCTCATCGGTCATATAGATCGCGAAGACCGAACCCACACGGTTGATGGTCATCGGCCTGGAGAAACGCTCGGCAAGGGCTAGCAGCCCTTCCACCAGCTGCGCGGTGCGCTCCTCGAGGCGCTCGTAAACCGCATCGTTCTTGAGGATGGAGAGTATGGCCTCGGCCGCCGCCAAGGAAACGGGGTGGGGCGTGGGCAGCATCTCATCGCCCTCGAGCTCGGGCTCGAGCCGCTCCTCACGGAATGCCACCACACCGATCGGGAAGCCCCCACCAAGGGCGGCGCCGTAGACTGCGACATCGGGGGTGATCCCGGCGCGGGCGGCGGCGCCGCCGCGGTGCACTCGGAAGCCCGAGACACGTTCGTCGAGCACCAGGAGCACGCCCTGCTTGCGGCACGCCTCCGTGATCTCCTCCAGGGCACCCTCCGGAGGGGGGACGACCCCGAAGCGGCCCATCAAGGGGTCAACGATCAACGCTGCGACCTTCGATCCTCCCGCCGTAAGGGCTGCGATGATCCGGTCCACATCCCAACCAGGAACCTGGCGGATCGGGTTCGATCGGTCATCCGCGAGATCGGCCGGGGCGCCCACACGCAGCCGAGCTCCTCCGTCGAGGACCAGGAAATGCTTCTTCCCCGTGGTCCGGCGCGCCCAACGCATGACGTGACGGAAGGCCTCGTCCTGGTTGCGGCAGAACCACCAGCTTTTCACACGGGGCAGGAACTGACTCAGGGTCTCGGCGAGGTCGACCTCCTGGGGCACGTGGAATCCTTCGGGAATACCTGTATGCAGCACCTTGCGGACTGCGTCCAGGATGAACTGATTGGCGAAGCCCACGATGGTGGCGCCGCCCGCACCGAGGTAGTCGATGTACCCGGCATTGTCCACGTCGAAGACGCGCGAACCCTCGGCCTTCTGTGCCACCAAGGAGTTTTCCCCACCGGCGCGCAGAATCGGCACGGTCTCCGCCTTTGCCATCAGCTCATCGAGTCGTTGACCCATTTCCCTAAAAATCCTTTTCGGTCTCATCCCCATCGCCGTAGAAGAAGAAACCACGACACCGGAGCGTACAGAACTGCCGTCCGTAATCGAATACCGCACACTCCTGGCAGAAGAGGCTACGACAGATTATGCATGCTTGCAAATCACCTTCCACCACCGGCCGATCGCACTGCGGACAACGCTCCACCTCCTTGGGTTTCTTGGCAGCCATTGGCCTCAGTATAACCCGATCGGTCTGGACTCCATTCGAGTCTTCCCTATCCAATCGTCTTGAGTCATGAATTCTCAATTCTCAATTCTCAATTCTCAGTTCTTGGGGCACGACGCCGGGGCGAGGTAGGTGGGGGCAGGGTACAGGGGGCTGGGAGCAGGGGGCTTCAATCACGGACATCGCAGTGGACAGGCGTCGAGGATTGCGGGTATATTGCTCGTCCGGGCGGTGTAGCTCAGGGGTAGAGCAGGGGTCTCATAAGCCCTGTGTCGGTGGTTCAAGTCCACCCACCGCCACCAATTCCGGCCGGGGAACTCCGACGGAGTTTCCCGGCCGGAATTGGATAGGATGACCCATGGACCTTGCCGAATTTCCTTCGCACTTCGCGGCCACCTTCCCCGCTCTGGTCGGCCGCCGGGTGCTCGTTGCCTTCTCCGGTGGCGCGGACTCGGTAGCGCTTTTGCACCTTTTGCGCCACCGTCATCTCGAGCTGGAGCTGGAGGCGGCCCACGTCCACCATGGAATCCGTGGCGCCGAGGCTGACGAGGACGCATCCTCCTGCGCTCGGCACTGCCGCGAACTTGCGATCCCGTTCCACCTCCTCCACCTCCCCGAGGAGGCGCCTCTGCACGCGGGCAGGGAGGGTACCTGGCGCAGGCTTCGTTATCACGCCCTGCTGGAGCTCGCGCGCACGGGTGAGCTCAGCGCAGTGGCCACCGGCCACCACCGCGACGACGTAGCCGAGGGTGTGCTGGTCCAGCTGCTCCGCGGCGGTGGCCCCCGCGCTCTAGCCGGCATTGCCACCGAGACCACGGAGGGCGTTATCCGACCTCTGCTGCCGTGGAATCGCCCCGAGATCCTCGCCTGGCTCGAGGAACGGCAAATCCCGTGGAGAGAGGACAGTTCCAACCTCAATCCACAGCACCTTCGCAACCGAGTCCGCCATCGGCTCCTGCCCGAGCTCCTCGAGGCGAGCCCGTCCCTGCGCGAACACCTCGTCCACCTCGCCGAATCCCTGGCCGAGAGCGAAGCGTTCTTCGCCGGGGAGCTGAAGGCTCGAGCCCGATGGATCGACCCCTGGGAACCGGATGGCGGCGTTCCGGCGGCCGCAATCCGCGAGCTCGCCGCACCCCTTCGCGCGCGCTGGCTCCACGCGCAGGCGGCCCGCGTTGGGATCGAGCGGGTCACCAGGCGCCAGCTGCAGCTCTTTCATACCCTGATCGATTGTGCCTCACCGACGGCGGTGAGCCTTGGTCACCGTTGGCGGCTGCGTCTCGCTCGCCGCCACCTCTGGCTGGAACCGCCACAGCCCCCCGCAGCCTACGACCTCGACCTCGTACCCGGTGAGATCGTCGAGCTCCCACTCCCCGGCTGGCAGATTCGGATCGGGGAGACCCCAGGACCCGAGGCCGGCCTTCGTTGGCGGTGGCGCCCGCCCACCGGGGTCGGCCTCGGAGTCCGAAATACGCATCC
>DAOWFV010000256.1 GCA_030637805.1 Acidobacteriota bacterium
GCCCCCGAACACCACGAGGGGATTCCATACACGCTTGATCTTCTTGACCTGAGCGATCGCCCAGTGGTAGTCACTGGTGAGGCATGAGACCGCGAGGATGTCGGGTTTCAACGTTCCGGCAACGGCGGCGAGATCGTCTTTTTCGAGCGGCTCCACGAGGATATCGCACTGGTGTCCGCGAGCCTTGAGCATCGCGGAGAGGTACATGACCCCCAACCACTCCTCGTGGGTCTGTTGGAGAAAGAGGACTCTGGCCATCGGTTGCTTCCTGCACCTCGTGTTTCGGTCGGGCGGGCACGAGTGGTGAGCCCTTCGGCAACCCGCTCCCTCGCAGTTTAGCCGCAATCGCAGAACGGTTCCACAACCGACGAGCGGGTCACTCGGCTCGCTGGAGCCGGGTTTCGGGCGAGTACAATGGGCTTCGAGAATGGTCTATCAGCTCTCGGGGCAATGGTTTTTATGACGGGCGCAGACAACCGGCCTGGAGCCGGGAAAACGGCATGGATTCTGGTGCTGGTCATCGCGGTGATTGTGGCGACCGGCCTGGGGATCAGCGCGATGAGGACGAGGGCCCTGTCGTTCGACGGGGGGCTCAACGCGCAGGCAGCGGTGAACCTGCTGGAGCGTGGACGCTACGGCACAGGCCATCAGGAGTTCCAGGACTTCGACCATCGGCTGCAGACGGGGCCGACCGTCGTGCTCCCGGCAGCGCTGAGCTTCTGGCTCTTCGGCGTTGACAACGACACCGCCCAGTTCGCCAATCTGGTGTACTTCGTGCTGTTCTTCATCGTCGCTGTGTTGTTCGTTAATCGGCACGGCGGGGCGGCAAGCGCCTTTCTGGCCATCCTGCTGCTGGCCCAGACCCCGGAGCTCGGTCCGCTCGGACTCGGTTTCTACGGGGAGATTCCGGCTCTCGTGTTTTTCATAGGTGGTCTGTTAGTAGTCGATAAGTTGGAAGCTGACCCGCCCATCCGAGCAGCGTACGGGGCAGGGCTCCTCCTCGGGCTCTCGATCCTGACCAAGATCGTGATGCTCATCCCGGTCTTCTCCGTGCTTTTGGTCGTCTTCTTCGCCTCCATCACCCGACGACCCATCCGCCTGCGCCACTGGACCGGCATGGCGGCAGGCCTGGCCGCTCCAATTGCCGTATTCGAGGCCGTGAAGCTGTTGGTCCTCGGGCCCGCGATCTGGGTGGAATGGTGGGCGGTGATGGTTCGGAGGATCGCCGGCCAGGGGTTGCCGCTTGGAATGGCGGACACCCCCGGGGTCCTCCCCAAGGCGACCAGCCATCTCGGTATCTTGAGTGAAATGATCGGCGTTCCGGCGTGGTCGGTCCTTCTCCTGGTGATCGCGCCAACCTTTCTCTTCCTTCTGTTGTGGCGTCACGAGCGGGTCGCGAAGGCTTCTCGAAGCTTACCCGTCTCCGTGGTTGCGCTTTGGCTGGCCGCTTCCTCGTATCTCGCCTGGTGGCTATTGTTGACTCCGACCAGCCGTGCATGGCCGCGGCGGGTTTTTAACGGGTTGCTGCTGCAGGAGCTCTTGGTGTCGATCGTTCTTTTCTGGGCAATTCGGAGGCTCCTCGATTCTCGACAGGGCTTGCGGTTCGGGACACGTCCAGTCGGGTTGCGACTGATCGCGGGCGCCGCCCTGGCGGGACTCCTGCTTCTGAACGTCAGTGCACTCCTCGTGCTCAACCTGCCGCAGATCGAGTGGAGAACCGAGCCCTACATCAAACGCCGCGCGATCGAAACCGTTGCCGCGATCATGCGAACGCGTGCGACCGACGCGGTGTTCTACGGCAAGGGCTGGTACCGGGCGCCGGTTCTGGCCCTGCTCTCCGGAAGGGAGTTGAAGGACTTCAACGAGTTCCCGGTCTCGAGATACGGCGAGGACCTGAAACACACCTACTTCGTGGTCGACAACCACTTTCGCAGGTTCAAACCGAAGGAGTTTCGGGAGATCATCAAGAGCACGGAGAACAGCCTCGTTGTTCACAAAGGGGACTGCAGTCTTTACCGGCTGGAGAGGGTTCTACCCTACCCTCAAATGCCGACGCCCGACGGGTCCGGGGACCTGTCTGCGCGGTATGTCCCACGCGAGCAGGATTACCCTTACGTGGGGGGCCTCGGACGGATCGCACCCAATGGCCGCTTCGCGAAGAGTGTCTCAGGCTTCCTTCTCGAGCGCGGGGGTCACGATTGCCTCGAAATCGAGCTGTGGGTCGCCTCGAACGCCGGTCGCCGCCTCGATTTCGAGGTTCGAGTCGATGGTCGTCAACTCGTGTTTGACAAGCTCGTCCCGGGGCAAACATGGAAGCAGACGGTGATTCTCGGCGAAGATGCCGACCCTGGCTCGCCCGGAAGCCTCGTAGAGCTGTGGTTGCACGGTCGTACCCCTCGGGCGAGGTTCTCGCTGTGGAGCCTCGACAAGGATCGATACGTCGTCAGAGAGGTCGGATTCGTCGATTGCTCCGACACACAGGGGCGCCGTTGAACGGCGGGTGATCAGACCGCGCGGGGCCCGGCCACCCGTGCCAAACCCGCCAGCCTGGGCAATAAACGGACTGGTAACATGAGGCCCGCGCACTACATCCGACCGAAGGGAGCGCAGGCAACTCGTGAAGATCCTCAGCATCGCAACCACGCACCCGCGATTCGCGGGCGACTCCGAGCCGTCGTACGTGCTCGCGGTAAACCGTGAGCTTGTCGGTCTCGGTCATCAGGTGACCGCGTTGCTTCCGCATGCGAGAGGGGCTGCGGTTTCCGAGATCGTGGACGGCGTGCGGATCGAAAGGTTCCGCTACTTTCTCCCCACCTCGCTGCAGAGGCTCTGCTACAACGGCGGCATCCTGCCGAACCTGCGACGGAGCTGGTGGGCTCGGATCAACCTCCCGTTCTTCGTTCTCGCACAGGCACTCGCCGTGGCGCGGATGGCGGCCCGGAAGCAGTACGATCTCATCCACTGCCACTGGTTGATCACCAGCGGCCTGATGGGTGCGCTCTTCGCGGGTCTCGGGGATGCCCCTCTGGTGGTGACCGCCCACGGCAGCGACGTCTTCACCGAAAACGCTCTTTTCAAGGCGCTGGACCGCTTCGTGCTCGGCCGGTGCTGCACCTGTACCGTCAACAGCAGACGCAGCGGTGAGCTGGTTTCCAGGATCAACCCGGCGACCCGGATCGAGCCCGTTCCGATGGGCGTTTACCCCTCGAAGTACGGAAAGCACCTGGCCTCGGCCGCAGTGCGCGAAAAGATGGGCGACGGCAAGCCCCAGCTTCTCTTCGTCGGCCGGTACTCGACGAACAAGGGCGTCTCCGATCTGGTCGCCGCCATGAAGACCATCTTGAAGGAGATGGGTGAAGCCCGGTTGGCGTTGGTCGGGTATGGGCCCGAGGAAGAAACCATCCGCCGCGCCATAGCCTCACGAGGACTGCAAGCGGAGGTGAAGCTCCTCGGCCGCGTATCCCGAGCCGAGATCCCGACCTACATGGCCTCGGCCGACCTCCTGGTCCTGCCCTCGATCAGAATCGAGGGTCTCGGCGTGGTGCTCCTCGAGGCGCTCGCTAGCGGCACCGCGGTGGTCGGAACGGACGTCGGCGGGATTCCGGACATCGTTCGTGACGGCGAGACCGGTCTCCTTTGCCGCAGCCAGGATCCCGAAGATCTGGCCGAGAAGTGTTTGAGGATGCTGCTAGACGAGGAGCTGAGAAGGCGCACCACCGAGGAGGGGCGGCGTCTGGTCGAGACCGAGTTCAGCTGGTCCCGGATCGGTCAGAAGCTCGAAGAGATCTTTTCCAGCTGCCGCGGCGCCCCGAGACCCGGATCCGCCGCTGAGGCCGATCACCCAACGGTGCCCGGGTGAGGATCCTGCACATCACCGATGACACCGGCAGCGTCGGCGGGGTGCAGACCTACCTCAGGGACCTCTGCCAGATCCTGCCCGAGGCCGGGGTCGATTGCGAGGTGTGGAGCCCGGCCCCGGACACCGGTCGCGTGGCCGACCACCTCACGCGATGGGCCGGGCGCGGGTACGAGCGCGAGCTTTCGTCCCGGCTCGAGCGCGACCGGCCGGCGATCGTACACGCCCACAATCTGTGGATGCGGCTCTCGCCGCTGCCGCTCCGCGCCGCGAAGGAGGCCGGGATCCCTGTCGTCATGACCGTCCACGACTACGGCTTCGTGTGCCCCCGCAAGTGGATGATCACCGCCGACAGGAGGCCGTGCGAGTCCGGCTTCGGCGCCCGCTGCCTGGTTTCCAACTGCCTTGGTTCCCGGGAGGGGTGGGGCTGGCTTCCCTACAACGATCTGCGATGGCTGAAGACGGCGCTACACCGACGGATGCTACGGGCCTTCGTCGATGTTTTCGTGTGCCCGTCCCGCCACCTGGGCTCCTGGATGCAACGCAATCTGGGCGTCGAAAAAGTCCTTCACCTGGCGAACTTCACCCGCCGCCCGGCGGACGGACCCACGCCGGTGATCAACCCGCACCGCATGCTCTTCGCCGGACGCTTGAGCCGTGAGAAAGGGGTGGACGTTCTGCTGCGGGCCATGCCCCTCCTCCTCGAGGAGCATCCGCGGGTTTTTTTGGCCGTCGCCGGCGACGGCCCGGAGCGGGTGGCTCTCGAGCAACTCGCCTCGAACCTCGGCTTGGAGGACGCCGTCGAGTTCGCGGGCTCGCTGGGAGTGGGCGATCTCGAGGAGCAGTACCGCCAAGCCGGCATTTGCCTTCTCCCGACGCTGTGGATGGAAAACTGCCCGGTGGCCGTCCTGGAGGCGCTGGCCCACGGTCGGACGGTGGTTGCCACCAGGATCGGGGGCGTACCGGAGCTGGTCGAGGATGGAGTGACCGGGCTCCTCGTCGAGCGCGGGGACCGCCGCGACCTTGCCCGGAAGCTCGGCTCGCTCCTCGGTGATCCGGCCAGGGTGGAAGAGATGGGCCGTCGTGCTTCGGCG
Organism: Acidobacteriota bacterium; assembly: GCA_030637805.1. Lineage (GTDB taxonomy): Bacteria > Acidobacteriota > Thermoanaerobaculia > Thermoanaerobaculales > Sulfomarinibacteraceae > Sulfomarinibacter. Next base: position 4,951 of record DAOWFV010000256.1, read on the forward strand.
GCCTTTAACGAGACCTATACGGCCGAAGGCCACGTGGATCGGCTGCTCTCGATCTACCGGGCCGTCAACGCAGGGGATGAGCCGGCGTCATGTTGTGCCGCACTGTGAACGCCCTGTTCTCCGTGCCCCCTCTGCGCCGGATCGCTCCCACCCCCGCCGTGGATGACCGCACGGACATGCTCAGTTTCCTGAA
>DAOWFV010000264.1 GCA_030637805.1 Acidobacteriota bacterium
CGCTCTCGCGAGCTGGACGGTGATGGAGAGACTGTACAGCTCGATGCTCGCCTCCTGCAGAAGGGTTCCTACTTAACTATCGCAACCCGGCGGAGCCGGAACCGAGGAGGTGGCGGCTCCGCCGGGGGTTGTGAGCGGCTATGAGCTATAGGCTCAGCCGCTTGCAGAATTTCTGTCATCCTGAGCGGAGTGCCCCGGTAGGGGCGCGTAGTCGAAGGATCCCCCGAAGAAAGAGATAGGCTGCATAACAGCACTCTCCGACTTCAGGGGATCCTTCAACGTCGGAGTGACTGCATGACGTCTCCGCTCAGGATGACAGCAGTCCGATTTTTTCAAGAGGCTGGGCTTTGAGCTATGGGCTATGGGGTATGGCTCTTGCTAACGTCTGACAGGTTGATGCCATCCTGCGTAGAATTTCGTTTGTGAGAGATTAAGATGAGCGTTGGCGCCGGACGAGGTGCGCCAAGACATTGGTGCAGATCCTCGGCTGCAGCAGGAAGCTGGTGAGATATTCGGGCTCAGGACATTGACGCGCGGGGATGCGCCGAACTCATCCGCGGCTCGCGGGCGATTGTCGCCCTCACCGGCGCCGGTGTCTCCACGGCTGCCGGGATCCCGGACTTCCGCGGGCCTCAGGGGCTTTATGTCACCCGCCGCTATGATCCCGAGGCGGTCTTCGAGATCGGCGCCTTTCGCAGGAATCCGGCTCCCTTCTACGAGTTCACCCGTGATTTCCTTGGTCTGATCGACGGTATCGAGCCCACCTTCACCCACCGCTTCCTTGCCGGGCTCGAAGCGAAGGGCGGGCTGACCGCCGTGGTTACCCAAAACATCGACTTCCTCCACCAGCGCGCGGGCTCGCGACGGGTGATCGCCGTCCATGGGGATTACTGGAGCAGCCATTGTCTTGATTGCAGCGAGCCGTTCGAGCTCTCGCAGATAGAAGAGCTCCTGCGAAAGGTCGACGTCCCGCGGTGCTCCTGCGGTGGGTTGATCAAACCGGATGTCGTCTTCTACGGCGAGGCGGTGCGCGACCTCGAGCCGGCGGCGGCGGTGGTGAGCAACAGCGATTTGTTGCTGGTTCTCGGCTCCTCCCTCACGGTCCTTCCCGCGGCTTTCCTGCCCGAGCAAGCGGGGGGCGATGTGGTGGTGGTCAACCGGGGCGAGGTGGGTCTATCGCCAGGGCCCCGGCGCTTCTTCGCCGACGTGGACCTCGATGAGTTCTTCGGCGAGGTGGCGGAGCATCTCGGCGCTTCCTAGTGCCTGGCACCGACACCATCACGTCAGTTATTCCAGGCGGGAGTCAACTGCGGCGGGAGCGGGGGACCGAGGCGGCAGCAGCCGGCGCGTCCGTCATTGGCAGCCTCAGGCGGCGGATGCCGTCGTGCGCATACAGCGCCCCGGCCACCGCCCCGGCGGTCGGCACCAGGCCGATCTCACCCACCCCCTTCGAGCCGTAACCGCCGACGCCATCCGGGACCTCGATCAGGATCACTTCGATCGGTGGCGTGTGGGCCGCACGAAGGATGCCGAGGTCCTTGAGGTTCAGCGAGTCGGGACGGCCACCGGTGCACGGGAAATCCTCGGAGAGGGCGTAACCCAGGCCCATGTGCACCCCACCCTCGATCTGGCCTGCGCACTGCTGGGGATTGATCGCGCGCCCGACATCGTGCACAGCGACCACCTTCTTGATGGTGCCGTCTTCGTTCAGCAGCACGACCTGGGTGGCGAATCCGAAGGCCATGTGGGTCACGGGCTCCTCTGTCTCTGCGCCCGGTGCGGTCGTGAAATCGCAGATGTACTCCCCGTGGAACTCCCGGCCGGCAATCGTTTCGAGGGGGTGGCGGCCGAGCTCGTCGGAGAGCTCCTGGGAAGCGATCCGTCCGGCTGCGGTGCACAGGGCGGTGGCGCGGGAGGCCGTGGTCATGCCGCACTCCACCTCCGGCAGGCTCACCGTGCGTACGTCCATGATCTCGGGCGGAAGGCTGGTCTCGTGACAAACCACCTGCTGGAGTATGGTGTGCAGCCCCTGGCCCATTTCGGTGTAACCGGTGAGCACCTCGAGCCGGCCGCCCTCGAGCACGCGGATAACGACGCGCCCGATGTCCTCCATGCCATTGCCGATACCCGTATTCTTGATGCCGCAGGCGATGCCCGCGAACTGTGCTCCCTTGTAGACCTCGCGCACCGCCTCCAGGGTTCGACGGATTCCGCAGCTTGCATCCATTTTCTGTCCCGTGGCAAAACGGTCGCCCGGTTCCAGGATGTTGCGTTCACGGATGTCGTAGCCGTCGAGGCCGATGGTTTCGGCGAGCATGTCCATGATTCCCTCGATGGCGAAGGAGGCCTGATTCGCGCCGAAGCCGCGCATGGCGCCGCACGGAGGATTGTTGGTGTAGACGGTCCGGGCCTCGACGTCGACATTCGGTAGCCGATAGGGCCCGCAGCAATGCCCGGCTGCCCGTTCGAGGACCTTGGCGCCTACCGAAGCGTAGGCGCCGGTGTCGCCGATGATGCGGGCCCGGACCGCAGTGAGGCGGCCGTCGGCGTCGGCGCCGGCTGTGTACCGAAGAACCAGTGGGTGGCGCTTGGGGTGGATCCGCATCGACTGCTCGCGGGTGAGGACCAGGCACACCGGCCGGCCGAGGTCCTGGGCTGCGAGGGCGGCATGTCCCTGGACTGAGAGGTCTTCTTTGCCGCCGAACGCACCGCCGTTGGAGACCAGCTCGACCTCGACCAGGGGGGTGCCGACTCCGAGGATGGCCGCAATCTGACGTTGGTCGTCGTGGACCCCCTGACCCTGGGAGTAGATCTTGAGCCCTCCTTCCTCGCGTGGTACCGCGAGGCAGGCCTCGGGCTCGAGGAAGGCATGCTCGACGCGTTGGGTTCGGAAGGTCGCCTCGACCACATGCGTGGAGGCGGCAAGCGCCCTCTCCACGTCGCCGCGGGTGAATGCGCAGACCTCGAGTAAATTTCCGCCGTCGTGGATCCTCGGCGCGTCCGGGGCGAGTGCCGTCTCGGAGTCGGTCACCGGCTCGAGCACCTCGTAGTGAACGGCAACCGCCTCCGCGGCCGCCCGGGCGTGATGCTGGGAGTCTGCCACCACCACCGCCAACACGTCGCCGGTATAACGCGTGATTTCCCCCTCGGCCACCAGAAGCGGCCAATCGCGAATGATGAGACCGTGATGACGGCTGCCGGGGATGTCGGCTGCAGTGAGTACCCGGATCACACCCGGCATTGATGTCGCCGGCGCAGGGTCGATGCGGGTCACCAGGGCGCGTGGGTGATCGGCGAGCACCAAAGCCCCGTGCAGCATGCCGTCGACCTCCATGTCGGCCACGAATTCCTTCTGGCCGAGCGCCTGGGCAACGCCGCGGTACCGACCGCTGGAAGCGCCGACTCCTTCCCCGGCCGGGACCCCGGTGCTTCGCTCGAGCCCCATATGCTCGCCGAAGAACAGGTGGCGGCGCGGCGGTTCATCCCGGAGCTCGCCACCGGCGGACCAGGCTTCACCCGCCGTCTGGATCGCGTCGACGATGCGGTGGTAGCCGGTGCATCGACAGAGGTGTCCGGCAAGCGCGCGGGAGATCCGATCGCGGTTCTCAGTCAGGCCACGATTCAGGAGGTGAGCTGAGCGCACGACGATGCCGGGGGTACAGAACCCGCACTGAACTGCGCCCTCGCGCACGAAGGCGTCGGCCAGGAGTTGGCGTTGGCGCTCGGGCAGTCCTTCAAGGGTGACCACCTCCTTGCCGGCCGCCTGGTCTGGGCGCATCTGGCAGGCCAGGGCGGGCCGACCGTCCACCAGAATGGTGCAGCAGCCGCAGACCCCCTGCGGGGCGCAGCCGTCCTTTGCCGAGGTGATGCCGGCAGACGATCGCAGCACGTCCAGGAGGTGCATGCCCTCCTCGAAGGGAAAGGTGACCGGGCGCCCGTTCAGACTGAAGCTTGCCGTGGGCACGGCTCTTCCTTCCGATTTCGCATTGCGATGATCTCGGCGGCGATGCTGATGGCGATCTCTTCGGGAGTGTGGCTGCCGATGGACAGGCCCACCGGCGCGCGCACGCTCTCGAGGTCCTCGGCGTCGACGCCGTCTGCCTTCATGGCCGCGTACATCTGCCGCACCTTGGCCTCGGAACCCATCAGACCGAGGTAGGCGAAGCTCTTCCCCAGTAGCCCTTCGAGGACCTGGCGGTCGTGAACGTGCCCGAAGGTCATGATAACGACCCACGAGCGTTTTCCCTCCGCGACCTGCTCACCGACGCGGTCGAAGTCGACCACGTGCTGCTCATGGGCCCAGCGGTTGGCCGCCATTGTCGGCAGGTCCTCGCGGTTGTCGAGGACGACAATTCGAAAGGGGAGGGTTGCCATCACTCTGGAAAGGGCCAGGCAGACGTGGCCCCCACCGATGATGTACAACGTGTCCCTGAGTCCGATCGGTCCTCGATACGACCACGATGTCTCGTCGTGGGAGAAGACGTGCTGTTCCGCTTCGCCCGGATGAAACCGTAGTCCTTCCGGCGAAAGTTCGATCGTTCCCGTTTGATGTGCGTCGAGCGTATCCACTAGTGTTTGAAGCTCTTTAACATCATTTTGCGACAGCAAAATGATTGCGAAGACCTGGAGGCCAGAGCAAAGGGTTCCACCCTCGCTCGGCGTGTGACGGAAGCGCACCAGCAAGGGTTCGCCGTCGTGAACCCGGGCGCGGTCCACCAGCGCCTTCTCGGCGCCGCCGCCGCCGATGGTACCCGCGACGCCTTTCTCCGAGACGACGACGAGGGTGCCGGTGACCCCTGGTACCGAACCCGAGTGTTCCACCACTAATACGAGCACCGCCCGTTCGCCATCCTTCAGGTTCGCGAGACCGTGACGCCAGGGATCGGAACGATGGTCGGTGGCGTGTGTCACGGTCAGGTCCTGCCGTGCAGGAACATCAGCACCCGTTCCGGGGTCATGGGTGCCTGGTAAATTCCCTCGCGATCGGGGCGAAAGGCCTTGAGCGCCGAAAGCAGAGCGAAGTAGGCGCCGATCCCGTACATCAGAGGTGGCTCGCCGATGGCCTTGGAGCGCAGAATGGCGGCGGGGTTGTCCGCGTCGGCGAGGAAGTGGGCCTCGATTTCGGGGGTGCACATGATGTCCGGGATCTTGTAGGTGCTGAGGGTATCCGTGATGTTGTGCCCGTCAGCAAAGAGGAGCTCCTCCATGGTCATCCAACCCAATCCCTGCACCAGACCGCCCTCCAGTTGGCCCATGTCCACCAGGGGATTGAGGCTACGGCCGGCATCGTGGGCGATGCGCACCCGGTCGATGGTGTAGGTGCCGCGCAGGCCGTCGACCGTGGCCTCCACGAGAGCGGTGCCGAAGACGTGGTAGGCGAAGGGTTCGCCCTGCTCACGCTCCTTGTCATAGTGGATCTTCGGTGTTGCATAGTGGGCCTGCGCGGTCAGGTTGACTCTGCTGGTGTAAGCCTCCCAGATGAGCTTTTCCCAGCTCAGCGCAGCATCGGTTTCATCGACGCGGATGCGGTCCGCGTGGATCGAGATTCTCTTCGCCGACGTGTCCAACACCTGTGCCGCGACGGCCCGCAGACGGTCGAAAATCGTGTTGCAGGCGATCTCGGTGGCGGCGCCGTTCATATCCGCCCCGGAGCTTGCCGCGGTGGGAGAGGTGTTGGCCACCCTCAAGGTGCTGGTGGTCTCTACCGTGATGCGGTCCGCGTCGATGCCGAGAGCGTGGGCGGCCACAGCGAGGATCTTCGCATTCACCCCCTGTCCCATCTCCACAGCCCCGGTGCTGACGCTGACGCTGCCATCGGTGTAGACGTGCACCAGTGCCGCAGCCTGGTTGAGGAAGGTGCTGGTGAAGGAGATGCCGAAGCAGACCGGCATCATCGCCACACCTCGCTTGGTGAGGCGATGGGTTCGGTTGTGCTCCTCCACCTCGGCCTGCACCCGCGTGACCTCGAAGCGCTCCTCGACCTCGGTGAATGCCCTCCGCGCGTTGCTCCGCTCAACTCGCATGCCGTAGGGGAAGACATCGCCCTCCGAGAGAAGGTTCTTGTGCTGGATCTGGAGGCGGTCGATGCCCATCGCCTCTGCCGCTCTGGTGATCGCTGACTCCATCACGAACATTGCCTGCGGCGCGCCGAAGCCGCGGAAGGCGGTAAAAGGCGGGAGGTTGGTGCGGCAGCTCAGTGCGGTGACCCGGACGTTCGGGATGAAGTAGCTGCCGGTGGCGTGGAAGAGGCTGCGTTCGAGGATGGCGGGTGAGAGGTCCGCCGCGGCGCCCGCGTTCTGGTAGTAGGTGACCTCCCAGGCGAGGATGGTGCCGTCGGCACGTAGTCCGATCTTGAAATCGGAGGAGTAGGGATGGCGCTTGCCGGTCATCCGCATGTCCTCGTTGCGGGTCAAGACGATCCGCACGGGCCGACCGAGCTTGACCGCCCCCAGGGCGGCCACCGCCGCCCACGGCGTGGCCTGGTCTTCTTTGCCGCCGAAGGCGCCGCCGAGCCGTGCCACCTCGACCTCGATCGCGTTCATCGGCAGGCCGAGCACGCGCGCCACGATGCGCTGCACCGCGGTCGGAGCCTGGGTGGAGGAGAGGATCTTCAACCGCTGGCCCTCTCCAGGCAGGGCGAGGGCGCTCTGGGTCTCGAGGTAGAGGTGTTCCTGGCCCCCGGATTCGGTCCGGCCCTCCACCACCACATCGCAGGACCCCCACGTGGCATCGACGTCGCCCAGGGAAAGGGTGCGTGACGGCGCGATGAGGTTTCCGGCGGCGGCGGCCTCCCTGGGATCGAAGATGGCAGGAGCTTCCTCGATCTCGATCTCGATGGCGGCCGCCGCCTTGCGCGCGCGGCGGGGCTCGTCGGCGATCACCACCACGATCGGCTGACCGACGAAGTGCACCTCACCCTCGGCGAGCAGGGGTTCGTCCTGGATGATGCCGCCGATCTGGTTCTCACCCGGAATGTCCGCCGCGGTGAGTACGCAGGCCACGCCTTCGAGTCCGGCGGCGGGTGTGGTGTCGAGCCGAACCACGCGGCCGTGGGGAGCCGGCGAGGCGAGGACCGCGGCGTGGAGCAGTCCGGCCGGAACCGGAAGGTCGCCGACGAACATCGACGTGCCGCGAGTGTGCGGTTCGATCTCGCGGTTGCTCACGCGCTGGCCTTCCCTTCGAGCCCATCCTCGAGCCCAAAGAGCACGTGGAAATGGGCGAGGAGCAGCTGGCCGAGGAGAAGCCTCTTGTACGCGGCTGAACCGCGCACGTCCGAGATCGGGGACACCTCGGCCCGAGCCCGGGTCGCGGCGCCGATGGCGGTGTCCACCGTCGGCTCTCGCCCCTCGAGGTAAGCCGCGGTGTCCTCGAGCTGCAGAGGGACGGGCGCAACACCGCCCGCAGATACGCAGGCCTCGGCGATGCGATTCCCGTCGAGCCGCAACGAGATGGCGGAGTTGACGCTGGCGATGTCGAGATGGGTTCGTTTGCTGACCTTCTCGAAGCTGAAAACGGAGTCGGATCTCTCAGCTTTGAAGCGGACCCACTCCACGAGCTCGCCCGGCTGCAGGTCGAGATCTTTGTAGCCGCGAAAGAAGAAGCGGAGGGGAAGACTGCGATGGGCGCCGCCGGATACCAGACCGAGCTCTGCGTCGAGGGCAAGGAGGATGATGGTCATGTCTCCGATAGGAGAGGCGTTGACCAGGTTTCCGCCCACCGTCGCCATTCGCCGGATCGGCTGCGAGCCCATCAACGCCATTGCGCGATCGAGGCCGCCCACCGTGCGTCCGAGAATCTGTGAGACCTTGATGTCCTCGGCGGTGGCGGACGCGGCGAGGTACACGTGGTCGCCGTCCGCCCAGATGGGAGGGCCGGTCCGCCTCTGGACGAGGAAGACGTCTGCCTCGGCGAGCTCGTCGGGTCTCTGCACGTAGAGGTCCGTGCCGCCCGCCACCACCACCTGCCTCTCCGATCGCACATGGGGCAACGCTGGCGGCTCGAGCTCGGCCAGGAGCTCTCCTGCCCGGAGGAAGTACTCGGGGAGGTAACCCTCGCGGACCAGAGCGGGGATGCGCTCCTCGGCTGGATCGACCGCCGTCCGCAGCTGTTCGAGGATTGTCCTGATCACTCTGCGGATGGACGCATATCCGGTACATCGGCAGATATTCCTGGCCACCGCCTCCTCGGCAAGGTCCTCGCCCCAGGACTCCGTCTCGAGGAGGAAGCCGGTCAGCGAAACCACGAACCCCGGGGTGCAGAATCCGCATTGAGAGGCGCCCTCATCCACGAAGGCGCGTTGGATGGGTCCGAGATCTCGCCGGTCGAGACCCTCAACAGTCACAACGTGCCTCCCGGCGAGGGCGCCGACGGGGATCAGGCAGGAGGTCACGACGCGGTACCGGGGAGTTGGCCCGTCGAGCTCTCCGAGGAGCACCACGCACGACCCGCAGTCACCCTCACGGCAGGCGTGCTTGACCCCGGTCAGGCCCGCGCTCTGGCGCAGGAAGTCGAGGGCCGGCAATCCGGACGGGCTTGCGGCTTGGACCAGGCCGTCGTTGAGGGCGAAGCGTTGCATTGGCGTCCCGGTTTCAGTAAGCCCACAAAGGGCGAGGATATCGACGTCGGTCAGGGTATCACGACGCGAGTTCGGGGCGATCGAGGAATGTCGTCAACTCCTCTTCGGACAGCGGGTTCGCGAGGTAGAAGCCCTGACCGTACCGACAGCCGAGCTCGACAAGGCTCTCGAGTTGTTCCTGGGTTTCGATCCCTTCCGCCACCACCTCGAAGGCCAGACCGAGGCCGAGCCTGACGATCGCCTGGACGAGAGCGGCCGCTCCCTTGTCCTTGGCGATCCCGTCTACGAACATGCGGTCGATCTTGACCACGTCCACAGGGAAGCTGCGCAGATAGCTCAGCGAAGAATATCCGGTGCCGAAGTCGTCGAGGGCAAGGTGCACGCCGAGGGATTTCACCGCCCGCAGCCGACTGGCCATCTGCTCGATATCCTGCATGATCACGCTTTCAGTGATTTCAAGCACCAGCCAGTCCGGATCGAGACCGGACTCTTCCACGTCCCACGCAAGATTGGTGATGAAGTTTGGGTCCTTGAGGCTGTTGGGGGAGAGGTTTACGTGGGCAAATACAGGTTTCTGAGAGAGAGCTCCCGCATTGAGCTCGGCGACCGTTTTGCATGTCCGCCGCAGGACCATGCGGTCGATGAGAGGCAGGAGGCCGGATTCCTCTGCAAGGGGGACGAAGGACATGGCGGGCATCAATCCCCTTTCGGGGTGGTGCCAGCGGACGAGAGCCTCGAGAGCGTGTACCGAGAGGTCGGCAAGGTCCAGCACAGGCTGGAAGAACACGTCCAGGGCCTCGTTCTCGACGGCGAGGCGGAGATCCTGTTCGAGATCGAGGCGATGGAGAGCCGAGGAGTGCATTGACTCCTCGAAGACCGCTACCTGACCCTTGCCGCGTTCCTTGGCTGCATGCAGGGCGGTGAAGGCGTTGCGCATGATCTCGTCGGGCGAAGCGTCGCGCGAGCGCTCCAACGCGATGCCGATGCTGGCTGAAAAGCGCACCTCGCGATCTTCGAGAGGGAAAGGCAGCTCGAGATCACGGAGGATCCGGTGCGCGGCGGCGATCGCCTCGACCGTGCTCGAGGCCTCGAGCAGAACCGCGAACTCATCACCCCCGAAACGGGCCACCGAATCACCGGCGCGAACGCTGGCGCGGAGCCGCTCGGCGAGAGCGATGAGGACCTGGTCACCCGCCCCGTGGCCGAGGCTGTCATTCACCCGCTTGAAGTCATCCAGGTCGAGAAATAGCAGCACCACCTCCTGCTCGGGGGGGCGACGGCGGGCCAGCGCATTGGTGATGCGGTCCTGAAGAAGTGTTCGGTTCGGGAGGCCAGTGAGGGGGTCGTGCATCGCCTGGTAGCTGCTGTGGTAGGCAATCACCTTCTGGGTCTCGAATTTCTCGGCGTTAGCGACTGCGGACGCGGCCTGGTCCCCGAAGAGGCTCAGCGCGCGCAGATCGTGCTTGGTGTACTCCCGCCCCGGTTTGGCGTTGACGTTGAGAACGCCGATGAGCTCGTCACGGTAGATCATTGGTACGGAGATCGCGCTGGAGGGTCGATGGATCTCGGGCTGGGGTTTGTAGTGCATCCAGTCAAAGGTGCCGCGCACCAGCACCGGCTCACGCGAGGCGGCGACCCTGCCGGCAATGCCGTCGTGAAGAGGAACGCGCGCCCCCCGCGCGGCTGTGTGGCCGGCCGAGGCCACCGTCCGCAGCTCGTCCTCGGAGTGCATCATCATGATCGAACCGCTCTGGGCGTCGAGAAGCTCAATCGAGCATTCGAGAATGGTCTCGAGTACCTGGTCTAGGTCGAGACGAAGGTTGATGGCCTTCCCGGCCTCGAGCAGGACCTGGGCCTCACGCAGGCTGTTGGTGAGACCCGCGGTTAGAACACGCTCTTCCATCAGCTCCACCGTCAGGGAGCGCAGCTCGAGCTCTTTTTCGATGGCGTAGACGCAAAAGAGGATGACCAGAGTCACCAGGCCGAGGTAAACGGCGGCGGGCGGAAGCCACACTGGAAAATTTACCTCGCTCCAGAAGAGAACGAGCCCGAGCAGGAGCACCGTTGCGGCGAGCAGGGCCAGAGTCATGATCCAGAGCTGGAGGCGGCGGCCCTCGATGGTCTCCAGGTCCGGCGTGTCAAAACTGGTCAGACCTGTTATGTCCCCTCTGCCCTGAACCCCGAAGTGGCTCACGGTCATCGGGACACCCTGCAGTTCATTCCGTGTTCCTTTGGCTGTTCGGCATGCAAAGTCAGCCCTCATCCCCTTTTAACTAGGTTATCACGCAGAAATCTCGAAATATTGTGGAATAGGAGCTTGTAGGGAATAGATGACGGATGGATTTCGGAGGGCCGTGAAGTGCCGTTTGAGGCGCATTTGAGGAGCAGTACTCCAAGTACGGGCCGAGAATGCAACGAAAAAGGGCCTTCACGGCACCCGAAAGGCGCCGGTGATTCTATTCCCTACAGGCTCCTAGAGCCGGCCGGGGAATGTACCGAGGTTCTCCAACCCGAGATCTCTATAATCCATACCCGTTGGAGGGAAGCCTGTGTTGAAAAAGGTACCCGATGTCTTCGTGATCGTGTTCTCGCTGATCATCCTGGCGGCGGTGCTGACCTGGGTGCTGCCCGGCGGCAGCTACGAACGGACAGAAAAGGTCGTGAACGGGCAAAGTCGCACCATCGTTGTCGATGGGTCCTACCACGCCGAGCCGGCCCGGCCCCAGACCTGGCAGATTTTCACCGCCCCGGTCAACGGGTTCCTGCGCAGCGGCATCACCGAGATCGTAGTTTTCATCTTTTTGGTCGGCGGCGCGTTTTACGTGCTCAACGAGACCGGCGCGATCGCCGCAGGCATCCACCAGCTGGTGCGAATCCTCAAGGGCCGGGAGTATCTGGTGATCCCGATCGTGATGACCTTCTTCTCTTTTTTCGGTGCAGCATTTGGTATGTGCGAAGAGGCGATCCCATTTGTGCTCATCTTCGTTCCGTTGGCGCTGGCTCTCGGGTACGACTCGATTGTGGGCATCAGCCTCTCCTTCCTGGCCGCCGGTGTGGGTTTTGCGGGGGCCTTCGTCAACCCCTTCACGCTGCAGATTGCACAAGGTCTTGCCGGGCTTCCGCCGCTGTCCGGCATGGGTTATCGGTTGATCGTGTGGACGGTGGCGACCGGCGTGACCATCGCCTGGGTGATGGTGTATGCGGCCCGGATTAAGGCGAATCCGACCCGGAGCCCGATGTACGAGCTCGACTGTGTCCGGCGCGAGGAGTTGTTGGCTCAGCAGCAGGAGCAGATCGAGTTCACCTGGCGCCATGGGACCAACCTGGCGATCCTCGGGTTGGTGATCGTGGCGATGATCTATGGCGCAGCCGTCCGTGGCTGGTTCATCGTCGAGATCGCGGGCCTCTTCGTGGCGATGGGGATCATCACCGGTCTCGTCTCCGGAATGGACTTGAACCATCTCGCGAAGACCTTTATCGCCGGCTGTAGGGACATCGCCGGCGCCGCCCTGATCGTCGGTTTCGTAGGCGGCATCATCGTCATTCTCGAGAGCGGAAACATCATGGACACCATCCTCCACGGCATGGGGACCGTGACCTCTCAGCTGCCCGGGCTCGTTTCGGCGTGGTCGATGTACGGGATGCAGGTGGTGCTCAACACCTTCATCCCCTCTGGCTCGACCAAGGCCGCCCTCACGATGCCGCTGATGGCGCCGCTGGCCGACCTCTCGGGGATCACCCGGCAGACCGCGGTGTTGGCCTACCAGCTGGGCGACGGCTTCACCAACATGATCATCCCGACCTCGGGCGTGACGATCGGCACCCTCGCCATGGCCAGGATTCCCTACGAGAAGTGGGCCCGCTGGAACCTACCGATGCAAGCGATGTTCATCATGATGTCGCTGCTGTTCCTGGTCTGGCCGGTGCTTTCAGGTTGGCAGTGATTATTACCCGTGCCCCTCTCCGTCCCCGTTCCCGTTCCCGTCCCCGGATCCAGGTGTGTGATGTTTGGCGGCAGACCAATCATGGCAAAAACCAAGTTTGTATCCAAACGTGCTGTCGCGATCGGGAACGGGTACGGGAACGGGCACGGGAACGATTGACTCTTCAGTCTGACTCAAGATATGAAGCGGGCTACAACTCCCGCAGGGCAGGCGCCACCTGCAGCCTGGCCGCCCGCACCGCCGGTAGGACCCCGCCGACAATCCCCATGAAAACCGCAAACACGATCCCGGCCGTCAAAAGCCCGGGTGTGACCCTGAACGCGAACGCCAGGTGCGAGAAGGTCTGCCAGTTCATGGTGCCGGCGGTGAATCCGTTGAGCGGCAACACCGCGATACAGCCGAGAACGCCGCCGATGAGAGCGATGAGAAGCGACTCGAACATGAACGACAGCACGACGCTGCCGCCGCCGAAACCCAGAGCCCGCATGGTGGCGATCTCACGGGCACGCGCCGCCACGGCCGAGTACATCGTGTTGAGAGCGCCGAAAACGGCGCCGATGGCCATCACGAAGGCGACTAGAAACCCGAGCACGCGAATGAGCGTGCTCACCATCTGCGACTGTTTCGCGTAATACTCCGCCTCGCGTTCCACTTGAACGGTGAGCCTGGGGTCGGAA
>DAOWFV010000244.1 GCA_030637805.1 Acidobacteriota bacterium
CGTCCTCGATGGCTCCGGTGGCTTCGAGGTCTTCCATCTGGCCGCCAACCATCCCGCGCGCCGAGATCGCCTCGGCGACCATCTCGACCGCCTTCGCGCGGCGGTCGGACCATACGGCACCCTGCGGGTAGCGGGCGACGAAGAGGAGCCCCTCGGTGAGCAGAGCGTCGCCGACCAGGATGGCGGTGGCCTCGTCGAAGGCCACGTGCACGGTCGGCCGGCCGCGCCGCAGGACGTCGTCATCGAGGGCAGGGAGATCGTCGTGCACAAGCGAGTAGGTGTGGATCAACTCCAGCCCACAGGCTGCCTCGGTGATGGCGTCGGCATCCCCCCCGGCGGCCCGGTGGGTGAGGCGGGCGAGCACTGGCCGTACCCGCTTGCCGCCCGCAAACACGGCATGGGCCATGGCTCGGTGGAGTCGCTCCGGCCACACCCCGGCGGTCGGGAGCAGCTTTTTGAGGGCGTTTTCGACCGTCGACTGCTCTTCGGCAAGGAGGTCCTCGACCCTCACTCGGCCTCCTCGTCGGCCGCCTCCTCGTCCTCGTCGTCTTCCAGGAGCTGGGTCACCCGCTGCTCGACCTCTTCGAGGCGGGTCCTGCAGCTGCGCGCGAGCTCCATTCCTCCCTCGAAGAGGTCCAGAGCCTGTTCGAGTCCGACCGATTCATCCTCGAGCCGGGCGACGATCTCCTCCAGCTTGGCCAGTTGGTCTTCGAACCGTTCGCCGTCCTTTGCCTTTTCGTTCATGGATCACTCCGTCTCTCCGGGCGTCTCGCCCGTTTCACTTGTCTCATCAAAAAGGGAGGGTTGCCGAACCGGCGTCCGTGAAGCGACCCGCGGCTCGGTGGTGGCAGCGCTCACCAGTGATCGCACCTCGCCGCGCGCGAGGCGGGTGGTGAGGGTCTGGCCCCCGTGCACCCGGGACGCGTCTTTGAGCGGAATCGCGGTCCCTTCGAGGCTGGTAATCGAGTAGCCGCGTTCCAGGACCTTGGTCGGCCCAAGGTGACCGAGAGCGCGCTCCCCGGCTTCCACCCGGGCTCGCAAGCTTCCGGTGCGTGCAGCCATGAGCTGTTGGAGTTGTTGTTGCCTGCTGTCCAACAACCGCCGTTGACCGCCGGCGGCTAGCTGCGCCGGCAGGCGATGGAGACTCCGGACCGCATGATTCAGGCGCGTCTGTGCGACCTCGAGGACTCGCCGCAGCATCGGGCCGAGGCGGGCCGCGCTGCGGAGGCGTTCGCGATACAGGCGCACTCTCTCAGGCAATCGCGCCAGCCCCGACGAACCGGCGAGGCCGGCAAGGCGTGTGCGGGCGAGCTGGAGCCGGCGGTTGACGTCGCGGAGCAGGATCGACCGCGCGTCCCGCAGACGCCTCTCCTGATCCTCGATCCGTGCCACCACCATCTCGGCCGCCTGGGTCGGTGTCGTGGCCCGCACGTCGGCGACGAAATCGGCGATCGTGAAATCAACCTCGTGACCCACACCCGAGATGACGGGCACCGGACTGGCGGCGATCGCGCGTGCTACCTCCTCCTCGTTGAAGGCCCACAGATCCTCGAGGCTGCCGCCGCCGCGGCCGACGATGATGACATTGGCCCTTTTTGAGTCGACGAGACGTTTGATCGCCCGGGCGATTTCCGTTGCCGCGCCGTCACCCTGGACCATGGCCGGGGCGATGATGACCTCGAGGTGGGGGAAACGGCGCAGCACCTTGAGCATGTCCTGGAGAGCGGCCCCGGTGGCGGAGGTGACGACGCCGACCCTGTTGGGGAGGGCCGGAAGCTCTCGCTTCCGTTCGACTGCGAACAGACCCTCGTCCTCGAGCTTCTTCTTGAGCTGCTCGAAGGCGAGCTGGAGGGCGCCCACGCCCTGCGGTTCCACGTCGTCGACAACGAGCTGGAACCGGCCGCGCTGCGGGTAGATGGTGAGCGAACCGAGAGCGAGGACGGCGAGACCGTCTTCGAGACGGAACCTGAGGCGCCCAGCCTTCGAGGCCCACATCACGCAATCGAGCGCCGCGGTTTCTTCCTTGAGCGTGAAGTAGATGTGTCCGCGGCCCGAGGTGCTGGCGTTGGTCACCTCGCCCTCAACCCGCACCCCGGAGAAACCTTGCTTCAGCAGGGTGTTGATCTCGGCTATCAACCCCGCGACCGAGTAGACGCGGTCGTTCACCGAGTCTCCCTCGGGACGAGGGCGAATGGAGCGCTGAGGCTCGCCAGGGTCACGATCCATACCTCCGCATCTCCCCAGTTGTACTCGAACAACCCCGCCGCCGTCACCCCCGCCACCGCCAACAAACACCCGACGAGCGCCGGTCGGGCGTTTTCCCTTGAGGTTTTCAGCGCGTGTCGGATGTGGATCACGAAGGTCCCGAGAATCGCGAGGTACGCTGCCAACCCCATGAGACCGCGCTCGGCGGCGATCTGGATGATGTTGTTGTGGAGGTGGGGAATCCGTTGCGGAGCGCCGTCTCGGCGGTATTCGGTGTAGGCGGGCTGGACCATCCCCGGGCCGACGCCCAGAATCGGGTGGGCCTGCACCATGGCGAGACCGGTGCTGATCATCCCCAATCTCTCCCGGGTCGCGGGATGGTCGAGGTCAGAGGTCGCGACGGCTCGAGAGAGGACCGACTGCGGCGCCGCGAGGAGGAGCAGGGTCGCCGCCATCGGTAGCAGCAGCAGCACCCGGGGTCGGACGAGTACCGCTGCGAGCACGAGCCCCGCCGCGAGGCCGATCCAAGCCCCGCGGGTCAGACCGAGGAGCAGGGTGAGGGCGCCGAGAGTGGCTGCCGGAGCCGTCCACAGCAACCGGCGGCGGTCTCGGTTGAACACCGCATCTCCGACCAGCAGCAGGGTCACGACGAGGGTCCAGCCGGCATAGGTCATGTAGTGGTTTGCAAGCCCGTTGAGACGATGGGAGAGAGAGCCGGCGCTGCGGATGTACTCGACGATACCCACGGTCGCCGAGACCGTGAGCGCCGCTGCGAGGAGCATCAGCAGCCGGTCCCAGCGCCGGTCATCGAGGAGTGAGATGATCATCGGCGCCAGCGCCAGCGTCAGAAGATCTTTGAGATCGACGAAGCTGCGATGCGGGTCATCGGAAAAGAGGGCCGAGACCACCGAGATCAGGATCCACGCGCCGATCGGCAAGAGCAGAGTGGCGCGGGGCCGGCGAGCACTGCCCCTGATCAGGGCCGCCACGAACAACCCGAAGGCGATCGCCAGCAGAATGTTGGCGAGGGCGATTTTGAGGCTGACCGCCACTCCCAGGATCAGTGCTCCGGCGGCGAGTCGGCTCAGGCCTCGATCTCCTCTCGTGTCAGGGCGTCGTCAACCAGCATCACGGGGATTCCCGAAACCACCGGGTAGACCCTGCCGGCGGGTGAGGCGAGACCGACCTCGACCACGGGTTCCTCGGATTTGAACTGGTCCCGGTACTTCTCGACCAACCGCAGCCGAACCGCCTCCGGCAGCTCCACGACTTCGAGCGGCGTCTTGTCCACCGGGCAGACGAGAATCTCCAGCAGTTTGGGGTCGACGGCCATGGCTTCCACCTCTGCCCGCCAGTCTACACGACGCGCCATAGGACGATCCTCGTCGAATTCCGAATTCCGAATTCCGAATTCCGAATTCTCAGTCCGCGGCATCCCCCGGGTCGAACTGTTTCTCTCTTTCGCTCTCCCCCGGCTCGGCCGCCGGGTCGAAAGGCCTGTCAGACACCTTGCCGGGACCCTCCGGTGCTGACGGGTCCTCGTTGTTCTCGGTACGCCGCCGCATCCGTTCGATCTGGCGCTCGATCGCCGCTTCGGTGTCGCGTCGCGCTTCCTCGAGGTGTCCGGGGTGCTCGTGCTCGTACATCTCCTCGGGCATGGTGCCGGTGATCCAGCTCGGGTTCATGGGGTAGACGTGGGGGTGGAAGATCACCGA
>DAOWFV010000175.1 GCA_030637805.1 Acidobacteriota bacterium
CAGGTCGCAGGTCGCAGGTCGCAGGTCGCAGGTCGCAGGTCGCAGGTCGCAGCGAGATTGTGGGCTGGACCTTTGCGATGTCAAGCCTTTTCTGCAACTTTCTTGAGTTTTTCAATGACACCTGAAGCCTGAGACCTGTGAGACTTGAGACCTGAGACCTGAAGGTTGTGAGACCTGAGACCTGAGACCTGAAGCCTGAGACCTGAAGCTGGGGAACCAAATAATGGCCTCGGGCTATCTTTCGATGGGTCCCTCACACTCCGATCACACCCAGCCGCTTCCCCACCTTCTCGAAGGCAGCCACCGCACGGTCGAGGTGCTCGCGCTCGTGAGCGGCGGAGATCTGCACCCGGATCCGCGCCTGGCCCTTGGGCACCACCGGAAAGGAGAATCCTATGACGTAGATTCCCTCGGCCAGCATCGCGTCGGCGACATCGGTGGCGAGCTTGGCGTCGTAGAGCATCACCGGCACGATGGCGGTTTCTCCTTCGAGGAGGTCGAAGCCCACCGTTGCGAGACGGCCGCGGAAGTAGCGCGTGTTCTCCATCAGCTTCTCGCGAAGCGTTGTTGAGGCCGAGAGCATCCTGAAGACCTCGATGCCGGCAGCTGTCAGAGACGGCGTCAAGGTGTTGGAGAAGAGGTAGGGCCGCGAACGCTGGCGCAGCAGGTCGACGATTTCCTTGCGGCCGGTTGTGTATCCGCCGGAGGCGCCACCCAACGCCTTGCCGAGTGTCGAGGTGATCACGTCCACCCGACCCTGCACACCACAGTGCTCCGGGGTGCCGCGGCCGGTGGCCCCGATGTATCCGGTGGCGTGCGAGTCATCAACCATTACCATCGCGTCATACCGCTCCGCCAGGTCACAGATCTCATCGAGCTTCGCGAGGTAGCCGTCCATCGAAAACACGCCGTCGGTGGCGATGAGCCGGCGCCGGTGGCTTTGGGTCTTTTTCAGGATCTCTTCGAGCTCGCCCATGTTCGAGTTGCTGTAGCGGAAGCGCTCGGCCTTGCACAAACGCACGCCGTCGATGATCGAGGCGTGGTTGAGCTGGTCGGAGATGATGGCGTCCTCGGCATTCAGAATGGTCTCGAAAAGCCCGGCGTTGGCGTCGAAGCACGAGGAGTAGAGGATGGTGTCGTCGGTGCCGTTGAACTCGGAGATCACCCGCTCGAGCTCCTTGTGAAGGTCGAGTGTGCCGCAGATGAACCGCACCGACGCCATACCGAATCCGCGCTCGTCCAGAGCCTCTTTCGCCTTGGCGATGATCTCGGAGTTGTCGGCGAGGCCGAGATAGTTGTTGGCGCAGAAGTTGATCACCTCGCCCTGCGGCACGCGAATGGACGCGCTCTGCGGCGATGCGATGACACGCTCCTCCTTGTAGGTCCCCGCATCCCGAATGGTCTCGATCTCCTCGAGGAATCCCTTGCGATAGGTGTCAAACATGGCCTGACCTCCCGATGTGATCGTCACGGTTCGAGGCGAAACTAGTGCACCCCGCCACAGTTGGGGTGGTATTCGGTCGCCGATGCATCCTTCCTGCCTGCACTTCGCTTCCTCGACACACGAAAGACACGAAAGAGTATTAATCGGTCGCGAAATGCAGGCAGCAAGGCACCTCAGCACCCTCGATACTACACCCCAATTATGACGGGGCACACTAACCTGAGCCGCTCACAGCGTCAAGAAGAGACGGAGTCAGTTTGTCTGGAAGCTCGCCAGCGCCTCGGTCTCATCGTCATAGACCTCGAGCAGCGGGAGGAGCTGGGTGAGGCGCAGGGTCCGTTCGACCTGTGGTTTCGGGCGCATCAGCTTCACCGAGGCACCGAAGCGACGGGCGAGCTTCCACCCGGAGACCACCTCACCAATACCCGAGCTATCCATGACCGCAACCCGGCTGAGGTTGAGCACGATCTTCTTCCAGTCTTCCGCGATGAGCTCGTTCATCACGTCGCGCAGGAGCTCATCCCCAACACCCATAACCAACCGTCCCTCGAGATCGACGATGATGACGTCATCCACGTGCCGTACGTCTACTTTCATGGCCCGCATTCTATCGTGGTCCGGCCCATTCCGCTCACGAGGAATCTCCGCGGAGCATCGCATCGAGGTCATCCAGGTCGAGCCGGTCATTGTCTCCGTCGGTCGCCGCTTCGGATTCAGCGGCGGTCTTTGGCTTCGTGGTGGCTGGATTGAGACCGGTATCATCGGCCCGCAGCACGAGGTTGCGCCCACCATTCTTCGCCCGGTACAGGGCCGCATCCGCTGCCCGCAGCAGCTCGACGCTGTCGGGCGCGTCGTCGGGGAAGCTCGCCACGCCGCCGCTGATGGTGATCCGGCCCATCGGCTGCGTCTCCTCGCCTTCGAAAGCGAACTCCTCGATGCGCCGGCGAACCATCCCGGCCGCGTTCATTGCCTGTGCTGCGGCAAGGCCCGGCATCACGAGCAGGAACTCCTCACCGCCGAACCGCCCGAAGACGTCCTCCGAGCGCACGTTTTCGCGTACCAGCGTGGAGAGCTGACGGAGCAGATGGTCCCCGGCAAGGTGGCCGTGGCTGTCGTTGTAGTGCTTGAAGTTGTCCAGGTCGAACATGAAGGCCGAGGCACGGGCGCCCTTTTCGCGCGCCTCGAGCACGACCTTGCTCAGGCGATCGAGCAGAGCCCCCTTGTTGAGGATCCCGGTGAGCTTGTCGATATCCGCCTTGTCCTTCGCACTCCGGAGAGCCTCCACGTTCTTCCAGGTCAATCCCCCGAGACGGGCGATCATCTCCAGTACCTCGCGCTCGCGCTCGTGGTGGCGCTCCGGGCGCGCGATGGCCAGCACCCCGAGAGTTTCGTCGCCCGCAACCATCGGCGCGAGGATGTCGTAGTCGGGCTCCCCAGCCTGTCGGGTGAGCTCGTACCTGAAGGCCCGATCCAGCTCGAAGTCCTCCCGGATCATTACCCGCTGCCGCTCCGCCACAACTCCGGCCTGACCCTCACCGACATTGAACACCATGCCCTCCCTGATGCCTCGCAGGGAGGAGTGGAGGGCGGCCACGACCAGCCGATCACCGCCGGTTGGATCGCCGGCAGCGCCGCGCCGGCGAACCAGCACCACGGCCACATCGGGTCGGAAAATCCGTACCATCGCAGTGAGCAGGACCTTCGGAATCATTCGCACCTGCTTCTCGGCGTGCAGCTCGCCCAGAAGCTGTGAAAACACTTGGAAGAACTCGAACAGGAAATTCAGGTCCTGCTCGAGACGGCGGACCGGCCGCGCCGAGGCCTCCATCGCCGCCACCGCCTGCTGCTCCGCCGCACGACGCGCCTCCGAGGCCCGCCGCAGGGCCACAAGCAGCGCGCCCACGATAACGGCCAGGGCCGGAACCGCCATGGCTGCCAACAGGGCAACCGGCGACCACTCACCTACGGGGATCAGGTCCACCCACCAGCTCCGATCACCTGATCTCCCACCGACTCTCCAGGAACGGTCGACACGTCCAGATCGCAATCGTCATCATTCAATTGTACATGCCGCCGCCGCCAAGGGGGATGCGCAGCAGCAGTGTTCGCTGATCGGTTCGCGGCGGCAGGGGCTCATCGATGACCCCGGTGACGGCGTTGTCGGCCACCAGCCACAGGGCGCCGTCCGAGGTCACTGCGATGCCCTCCACATTGTTACTCCACCCCTCCTCCTCCAGCGAACGCAGAATCTCGGTCAGCTCGAGAACCACCCTCCATTCCCCGCTTTTCGGATCGATCATCACCACCTGGTAGCGCTCCCCCGGAAACTGGGTCTTCAGAGCAAGCAGCCTCTTTCCCCACCAGGCGAGGCCGGTGAGGCGCCACGTGCAGTCTTCGAGAACCACCTCCAGCGGATCTTCCTCAAGCTCCAGGTATCCCTTCCTGTTCCGTTGCCTGTAGATCTTGGCTGAGCACCCGCTCGCTTCGTCGCCGCTGCGCTCGAGAAGCACGTAGAGCAGCCTGCCGTCGGGGCTGACCTCAATTCCCTCGAAACCGATCTTGTTCCCCTGCACCCTCACACCCTGGACTATCAACTCTCGAGCCTCGATGGAACGGCGCTCAGGCTCTACCGCGAGTTTCTGCTCATCCCCGAGGTGAGCCGAATAAACTGCGGCGTTCGCCTCGTCGCAGAAGTACAAGGTCCCGTCATGCAAGGCGACTCCCTCGAGTTCAGAGTGCGGGGGCACGGCGAGCGCTGTCACCCGTGCTCGAGGATCAGGTGAGAGATCGATTTGCAGCAGACGAGCGTACTTCTCAGAGGCGACGTAGAGGAATCTTTGCGACGCCGCTAGACCGGAAGCCTCGAGTGCGAATCCCTGATCGAAAGATGGATGATCCGACCGCCAGTGCACAACCTCGGCCCGGTCAACGTCCCACGTCGGGAGTGGCACCCGGGAATCCATGGCAGCCGACCGGCATCCCGTCCAAATAGGGAGGACCACCACCAGACAGCCCGCCGACACGGCACACCGCCGCAATGCAATCGGTCCACACCGACGCATCTCAGTGAACCCCGCTGATCACGACCGCCCTTTCCGGGAAGAGGTGCCGGAGCCCCACGGTCGAGGCCTCGCACACGCCACGCTCGGTCAGCAGCCCACTCACGAGGCGGGCGGGTGTGACGTCGAAGGCGAAGTTGGCCGCCGCGCAACCAGGCGGCGCGATCTCCACCGAGCTGTCAATCCCTTCCTTCGTGCGCCCGGCGACCCGAATCACCTCTGCCGGCGACCGCTCTTCGATGGGAATCTCCTCGATGCCGTCTGCAATTTCCCAGTCGATGGTGGTGGAAGGCAGCGCGACATAGAAGGGCACCTTGTTGTCGTGAGCGGCAAGCGCCTTGAGGTAGGTGCCGATCTTGTTCGCGACATCGCCCCGCGACGTCGTGCGGTCGCTGCCCACGAGGCAGAGATCGACCATTCCGTGCTGCATGAGGTGCCCGCCGACATTATCGGCGATCAGGGTGTGGGGCACGCCGTGCGCCCCGAGCTCGAATGCCGTTAAAGCCGCCCCCTGGTTGCGCGGGCGCGTCTCATCGACCCAAACGTGCACATTCATGCCGGCGTCGTGGGCCAAGTAGACGGGAGCCAGAGCCGTCCCCCAGTCGACGGTGGCCAGCCAACCCGCATTACAGTGGGTGAGCACGTTCAGCGCCCGGTCGCCCTTGTCCCGGGCAAGCCCCCGCAGGAGCTCCAGTCCGTGCTCGCCGATGCTGCGGCAAGCGGCCACGTCGTCATCGCAGATACGCGCCGCAACCCTCCAGGCCGCGGCCACACGCTCCGCCGCGGGCAAGGGACCCACGGCGGCCACTACCTCGCCCAAAGCCCAGCGCAGGTTGACCGCGGTCGGTCTGGTGGCGGCGAGCAACTCCACCCCGTGTTGCAGGGCTTGGTCGGAGGAGTCCTCTTGAAGAGCGAGGCAGAGACCGTAGGCAGCGGTGGCGCCGACCAGGGGCGCGCCGCGCACCTGCATCACCCGGATCGCCTCCGCTGCGGCCTCCAGGCTCTGAAGCCGCACCACCTCGAAGGCGTGCGGCAACCGGGTCTGATCGATGACCTCGACCGCGCCACCGTCCTCCGACGGCCAGATGGTTCGGTACCAGCGATCACCGACTTTCATGACGGGAAGTGTACCGCGTCATCTCGCCAGGTACATTCCCCTTCTTCAACCTCGTCTCCGCCTTCTTCTTTTGATGGCCCAGAAACCACCGACTCGCGAAAGGCGTATACTGCACATGCGCGCAACAGAGCCAGCGTTGCCCGCTACCAAGAAAGGAGAGCCCGCATGCCAAGAAAAGCACTGATCATGGTCCTGGTCGTCGTTCTCGCC
>DAOWFV010000180.1 GCA_030637805.1 Acidobacteriota bacterium
TGATGGGTCAGGCTGAACGTAAATTTATTCGCCAGGGAAACAAGGAATACAAAGATGAGAAATTTGATGAATCAGAACTTCTCTACAGGCGGGCACTTGATAAAGACAATGAATCGTATGCAGGAGAATTTAACCTCGGAGATGCCCTTTACAAGCAGGAGAAATTCGAGGATGCTGCACGGAATTTTGAAGAACTAACTGAAAATGAGGAAGATCCGATAAAATTGAGCCAGCTGTACCACAACCTCGGGAATTCTCATTTGCAGGCAAATAAATTGGAAGAGTCCATAGAAGCCTACAAAAATGCCCTGCGAAATAATCCTTCAGACGAAGAGACCAGGCATAATCTGGCTTTTGCACAGAGTATGCTTCAGCAGCAGCAACAACAGCAACAGCAGGATCAACAGGATCAGCAAGATCAGGAGAACGAGGAGGAGAGCCAGGAACCCCGGGACGACCAGGACGAGCAGCAGCCGACCCCCACCCCGTCGGCCGGGCAGGGTGCGGCCCCCACCCCGACCCCCGATCCCAACCAGCCACTTTTTTCTGCGCTCGAGCGTGCGGAGGCCGAGGCGCGGGAGGCAATGCGCTCGCCGACGCCTCAGGTCGGGAAGGTGGAGAAGGACTGGTGAGCTCGCGTGCCGCTTTCGCCGGGCCCGCGTGCCGTCTCCTGGTGATCCTCCTGGCGGCGGGGGCGGCGGCCGCCTCAGCGGCGGAGCCGAGCCTCGATGTGCATCTCGATCCGCGGAAGTTTGGGATCGAGGACGTCGCCAGATTGGTGGTCCGGGTCAACGAGCCGCCGTCGGGAACTCCGGCGCCCGACCTTGGCCGGCTCGAAAACCTCGAGGTGATCTCCGGCCCCTCCGTGGGGACCGAGTTCTCATGGGTCAACGGGAGAGCTACCCGCGCCACCAGCTTCACATACGTTCTGCAGGGGTTGGAGGTCGGTCCCGCTTCGGTGGGTCCTCTGGTGGTGACGGTCGGTGAGGTCGAGTTGCGCTCCGAGGTGGTGCGGGCGGAGGTCGTCCCCGGAAGCGTGGCGCCGCCGCGATCGGCCGGCCGCCGGTCGCCGTTTTCTCTCGATCCGTTCAGCGATCCCTTCGCTCGCCGGCAGCCTGCAGGAGGCGCGGCCCGGGTCGTCTTGCGCCAGCTTTTGAGCGCGCGGGAGGTGGTGCTCGGCCAGCCGGTCCTTGTCACCATCGTGCTTGACACAACGGCTGGAGGTGTCGACGGTTTCGAGTGGCTGGCGGCGCCATCCTACCCGGGTTGGTGGGCGCAGCGGGTCGAGCCGCCGGAGCGGATCACCAGCGAAGTGGTGGAGGCGGACGGCGTTCGCTTCAACCGATTCGTTGTGGCCCAACATGTTCTGGTACCTCTGAAGACGGGGGGGTTGCCGGTGCCCGAGGTGCGGGCGCGGATCGGTTATCGCGCCCGGAGCGTTTTTGCGTCGCAGCAGGTGGTGGAGCGGGGTACGCGGGAGGCCACGGTCGAGGTCGCCCCAAGGCCGCGGGCGCCGGAAGGCTTTTCCGGGGCGGTGGGCGACCTGCACTACACGGCGAGCCTCGAGCCCGTTACCATCGCCTTCGGTGAGTCTGCCGTGCTGTCCATCGAGCTCAAAGGCAATGGCAACCTCCCCCTGGTCGAGGCCCCGGTCCTGTGGCCCGGCTGCCCGGACTGTGAGAGCTACCCTCCCGAGGAGGAGAGCCGGGTGAAGGTCGACGGGACCGGCATCCACGGGAGCCGCACCTGGCGGACCACCCTCGTGCCCCGAAGCTGGGGCGAGCTCGACCTGGAGCCGGTGATGCTGGCCATCTTCGATCCGGCGGCGGGCGTCTACCGCAAACAGACCTTGGGCCCCCTGCATCTCAGCGTCAGCCCGCCGCCTCCGACGCCCACACCACCGGTGCTCGAGGAGGCTCCGGCGTCCTCGCAGGGCACGGCTGACCGGGAGGCCGGACCGGATGCTCCTCAGGAGAGGCGGGTTCCTCAATGGGCCTGGATCGTGGGCGCCCTGCTGGCGGGCGTGCTCGGAGGTGGTGTTGTGACACTGCTCGTGGCTCGCCGCCGCAGGGTGAGCCTGCCGCCGCGACGGCAGGGCGAAAGCCCGGCCGAGCGTGCGCGGGAGCTACAGGTGGCTCTCGAGCAGTGGTGGTTCGACGCCCGCTCGCGCGCCAAGGGGCGGGTTCTGGAAGAAGAGATGCAGCAGCTCCGCAAGGAGCTGGAGGCGGTACGCTTCGCCCCCGGCAGGGCGGACCATACGCAGACGGTCGCCGAGCTCGAGGAGCAGGTCCGGGTGCTGATGCGCCGCGCGTGAGAAGGCCTGCGGACAACGCGTGATAAAGTGAAAAGATGGGCCAGCCAGAGGTTTACAGCCTTCCTCCGGATGATCTCGAACCCTTCCTCGATCGACGAAGATACTCGGCCTTCCCCGAGTCGCAGCTGCACCTGCCCTTTTTTCTCGCTGAAATTCTGAGCAAGGCCAACGACTTCGTGCCCTCCACGGCGGGCTCCATTCTCATGGACCGGCCGGGAGAGCGGGGGGAAACCCCAGCCGAGATTTCCCTGTACTTCGTCGCGGCCTTCGGCCCTTCCGCAGGGGAGCTGCTCGGCAAAAGCCTGCGCGCCGATCGAGGGGTTGTCGGGCAGGTTTACCGCACCGGAGAGCCCTACTTGATGACCGACCCCCAGAACGACCCCAACTTCTACTCCAAGTTCGACTCGGACCACGAGTTCCGGACCATCGGAGTTGTGGCTGTGCCGGTGCGGATCGAGAGAGCGGTCTGCGGCGTGCTCGAGCTGCTCAACCGTTCCGACGGCGGGGCGTACGCCGAGCGCGATCTCCAGATGCTCGAGATCTTCGCCCGCTACACCTCGATCTCCATCGAGAACCTGCTCGACGCCCAGCGGGCCAACGAGATGGCCCGCCGTGACGATCTCACCGGTCTTTATAACGACCGATTCTTCCACCACCGGTTGAGCGAGGACCTGATTCGCGCCGATGTCACCCGGTCGACCGTCGCCCTCCTCTTCTTGGATCTTGACGACTTCAAGGGAGTCAACGACACCCACGGCCACCTCGCGGGCTCGCAGGTGCTCAAGGAGTTCGGCTATCTGCTCGATCGCACCGTGACCACCGAGGGAGCGACTCTCGCCCGATACGGGGGCGACGAGTTCGTGGTCATTCTCCCCGACCTGGACATCGAGGAGGGGTGCGCGGTGGCGGTGGAGATTCAGGAGGCTCTCGCCGAGACCACCTTCCTGCAGGGGTCCTTCACCTGGGCCGAGGGCCCGATCTACTGGCGATCGCCCCTCACCTGTTCCGTCGGCGTGGCCGTATACCCCCGTCACCTGCCGCGACAGGGGACCACCGATATGAAGAAGAACCTTCTCCTGCGTGCGGCCGATCTCGCGATGTACGAGGCCAAGGAGAAGGGGAAGAACCAGATCCAGGTCGCTGAGTAGACACCTGGTGAGATATGCGGGCTAGGAGCGTGTAGGGGATAGAATCAGCGGCGTCTTTCGGGTGCCGTGAAGGCCCTTTTTCGTTGGATTCTCGGCCCGTACTCGAAGTACTGCTCCTCGAACCCCGCCTCAAAGGGCACTTCACGGCCCTCCGAAATCCATCCGCCATCTATCCCCTACACGCTCCTAGTGCCAGAATGGCGGACGACGAAAGACCTGGCTTCGTCACCCCTCTCTTCCAATTTTTTGAGGAATAACGCCAACTCGTTGATTTCAAATAGTTTCAACAATTGCAGTGAAAAAATAAGCGACCCAGACCTGGACGCGGGAAACCTGGCAGGCATTTTGCTGTTGCACCGACTGATAGATGCCGGTGTGTCTCCAGGGCACCGGTCGCGGGAGGTCAGCAGATGAGCAGCGACAAGCAGAAGGTCTTTTCACTCGCAGCGGTGGTGGTCGCCGCGATTCTCTTTGGAATGGTGCTCTCCGGCGCCCTCAACATCACCCCCCGGGTCGATGCCGACCGCCCCTCGCCGGCGCCCGGGAATCTGGCCCAGAGCTTTGCGGCGCCTGATTTTGCCGCTCTGGCCGATCGGGTGGTGCCGTCGGTGGTTTCCGTTTATTCCAAAGAGGTGGAGGATCCGAGCGAGCGCCGCCGGCAGATGCCCAACGATCCCTTCCACTTCTTCTTCGGTCCGCGTGGCGAGGAGGACGATTCGCGGCCGCGGGTGCACGAGTCCGCGGGCTCGGGTTTCTTCATCTCGGCAACGGGTGAGATTCTTACCAATAACCACGTCGTCGAAGAAGCGGACCAGATACGGGTCCGGCTCGCCGACGAGGAAGGCGAGTACCGGGTCGAGGTCGTGGGCACCGATCCGGCCACTGATATCGCGCTGCTGCGGGTTGTCAAACCGGACCGCGAATTCCCCCACCTCTCGCTCGGCGACTCCGCCGGTGTCCGGGTCGGCGAGTGGGTCATGGCGGTGGGCAATCCCCTCAACATGGAGCACACGGTGACCGTGGGTGTGGTTTCGGCCAAAGGAAGGGCGCTCGGGTTGTCGCGGGAATCGACATCGTTCGAGAACTTCATCCAGACCGACGCCGCCATCAACTTCGGCAACTCCGGTGGACCTCTGGTAAACCTGCGAGGAGAGGTCGTCGGTATCAATACCGCGATCAACGCGCGCGGGCAGAACCTCGGCTTCGCTATTCCGGTGGACGTTGCCAGCCGCATTCTTCCTCAGCTGCGCGAAAGCGGCCGGGTTGTGCGCGGATACCTCGGTGTCTCGATCGACAACATCGATCGCGACAAGGCCAAGGCTTTCGGTCTCGACGACAGCAACGGAGCGCTGGTGATACAGGTCGTGCCTGACCACGCTGCGGACAAGGCCGGGGTCCGCCACGGCGACGTCATCGTCTCCGTCGACGGCCGGCCGGTGGAGGATACCCGCGAACTCATAGATACGGTGTCGGCGCTTCCGCCCGAGACCAAGGTCGAGCTGGGCGTTATTCGGGATGGCAAGCGAAAGACCATCACCGTGACCCTCGAGGAACGCGAGCTCGACGGTGAGCAGGTGGAGCCGGAGGAAGGATCGGACGAGGGAGGCGACGTCTTCGAACGTGTCGGCATCACCGTCTCAGAGCTCACTCAGCGGATGCGCCAGGGTTATCGCCTCGACGACTCCATCGAGGGCGTCGTCGTCACCCGCGTACGGCCCATCTCCCCGGCGGGCGACGAGGGGATGCTGCAGGGCGACATCATCGCCGAGGCTAACGGTGAGGCGATTACCACGGTCTCCGACTTGAGCTCGGTGATCGCGGACGTCGAGTCCGGCGGGTATCTTCGTCTCTACGTCTTCAATCCTCGATTCGACAACTACCGCTTCGTCATTCTCCAGCTGGAGGAGTAAGGAACGACCCAGGACGCGCCGGCTGGCGCGCCCTGTCTCAAATTTCCCCTCTCGAGCCCGCAGGGCGCGAGCGGGGAAATTTGATTCAGTTGGTTTCACCAGGGGGCGCCGGGGCGCCCCCTGGTGGGTCGGAAATCGCCCCAAAGGTCTTCTCATACATCTGCACGTTATGGCTCAGGGCGCGCAGCAGCTGTTTGGCCTGAAACGGGTTCATGATGATACGCGCCACCACCGGGATGTCCTCCCGTCCCGGCAGGGTTCTGCCGAAGTCGAGGAGCACCTCGGCGTAGTTGTGGGCGATGCTGACGAAGTTCGAGTACTGGCCGAGGCCAATCTCCTTGTCGAGGCTCAAACGCGGCGGTGTTGCCGGCTTCTGTCTTTCGTCGCTCATGGTTCCTCCCGAGGGCGCACGAATTTCGCCTTGATTGTACCGGGCCGTGGGAGAATCCGGAGGACGAGGTAGAGATTGGATAGCAACGAGGTCGTGATCGAGGTCTTCAGGCAGGCCGCACTGGACCGTTCTCACGGTGCCTCGGAGATCGAAGAGACCCTGATTCGGGGCCTTCTCACCCTGCGTCCGCAGTGGCAGGGGAAGGCCTTGCGTGATGGGGCCAACCTGCTTGCCGAGTTAAACCCTGCAATGGCAAACCTGCGGTCCCTTGCGGAGAGGGCCGGAGGGGGCCAATTGGGCGAGCTCGCGGCCTGGCTCGAGAGCCGTCTCCGGCTGTTGGAGGAGCTGCCCGCCAGACTCACCGCCAACGCCTGGCCCCGGCTCAAAGCCGCTCAGCGGGTGGTCACCCTCTCCCGGTCGGCGTCGGTGGCGGTGGTGTTGGAAGGGGCGTGGAAGCGGGGATGGCCCGGCTCGGTGGTGGTCCTCGACGGCACCGCCACCGGGCATGGGCAGGACCAGGCTCGGCGGCTGGCGGCCGCCGGTGAGGCGCTCTCCCAGCCCGACGCCAGTGCATCTCACTGGCTCGATGGGCCCGGGACGGTCGTTTTGGTGGGCGCCGATGCGGTGGGCTCCCTCCGTTTTGTCAATGCCATGGGTACGAGGACCCTCCTCGAGCTGGCACGGGCCAGCGGAGTTGACCGGGCGCTGATCGCGGACACGGGCAAAGACGTGGCTGAGAATGCCGTGGACGAGCTCTTGGTGACCTCGCCCCGGCATCGCGAGGGAGCGGATCGCGAGTGGATGGTCTTCGAGGCGGTTCCCGTCGAGTTGGTGACCGTCCGGGTGAGCGAGGTGGTGAGAAAAGCTGGCCGAGAGGTATGTTAGAGTGCGCTCCGTGCGACGTCGAAGAATACTCCCGCTCCTGTTGAGCCTCGGCTGGCTGCTGCCGGCGTTGGCGGCGGCCCCGGCTCCGGCAGAACAGCCCCTCGAAACGCTGGAGGGAGGCGCCAAGCTGAAGGCACTGATCGCGCAGGTCGTGGAGAGTCAGCGAGCCTTGCACTCGCTGCGGGCCGAGTTCGTGCAGGTCAAGCGAAGCACCCTCCTCCTCGAAGAGGTCCAGTCGTCCGGGGAGTTCAGCTACCGAGCACCTGATTTGGTTCGCTGGGACTACCGGGGGCCGGACCCGATGGTGATTCTCTTCGCCGAGGACACCGTGACCACCTTTTTCCCCCGGCAGGCGCGTGCCGAGCGGCTGAAGATCTCGAAGAAGCAACGCCGGTTCGTGCGCGTGCTCTCGGGGACCCAGCCCCTGAACGACCTCACGAGGGACTTCACGGTCACTCTCACCGACGCGGGGGGTGAGACCCCCTATGAGCTCGTCTTGCGGCCGATGAGCACCATGCTCCGCAAGAGGCTGCGCATGGTGGAGCTCGAGGTGGACCGCCGCCTTCTCTTGCCGGTTGCGATCGAGGTTCACGAGGCCGACGGCGACAGCACGCGGTACGAGTTCAATGATCTCGTGGTCAATCCCGAGATCGATGATTCGCGCTTCCGGCTCGAGCTCGGCGCCGATGTTCGGGTGGAGGCCATCGATGTCTCCGCCGGCGTCGGCTGAGTGCGGCGAATTACCAAGAACCCCTCGAGCCTCTCATGCTGACCTTTTCCATCGTCGCTGAAGACCACGAGGGCTCGGCGCGGGCCGCCGAGCTCACCACACCCCACGGCGTGGTTCGGACGCCGGCCTTCATGCCCGTGGGAACCGCGGGAACCGTCAAGGGGGTGGCGGCCTGGGAGCTCGAGCGTCTGGCTCCCGAGATGGTGCTCGCCAATACGTACCATCTCCTGCTGCGCCCCGGTCCCGAGCGCATCGCCGGCCTCGGCGGTTTGCA
>DAOWFV010000107.1 GCA_030637805.1 Acidobacteriota bacterium
AGATCCAGAAAGAAATTGACATCGCAGGAGCCCAACCGACGATTCTGGTGCGACTTGCGATGTGCGATGTGCGCCCTGGGACCTGAGACCTGAGACTTGAGAGACCCGTCCCCTGAACCCCCCCACCACGCGACCGAATTGAGCGTAAGTAACTCAAAAATCAAAACTAAAAACTCAAAATTTCTCGTCCTCCACCTGCACCAGCCTCCCGTCGTGCCAGAGGTAGAGCTCGCGGTCGCCGGCGAGTTGGCGGAACGCCGGGTCATCCGGATCGCCCTCCGCGAAGAGCAGGTCGGCGTCCGGCCCCGTCTCCATCATCCGGGCAGCCATCGCCCACCCCTGCCAGTCATCCGTGGCAAAGAGGACCAGCGCCCGCCCCGGGTTCGCCGCCGCGACCTGGCGCTCGAGGGAGCCGTCGACCCCGTTGTAGCCGTGGTACAGGGCCAGGCGGCGGGGGAGGACGGCGACTGCTGTGAGGTTCAGAACCAGGAAGAGCGCGAGGGCGGCCGCGGCGGGGGTCCGCTTCCTGGCGTGGTCCGGGTCGGCGCCCATCCGCGCCAGCTCCTGGAAGCCTCTCGCCGTCAGCAGGTAGAGGCAGGCGAAGATCTCGAAATAGTAGCGGGGCCCGAAACCGTGCAGCCCGTGGCCGCGGGTTCCGAGATGGGCGATGAGGACGGAAACCACCATTGCCAACAGCAGCCAGTCGGTCGGTCGGGCGCGCCGCAAGAGGAAGGGCACACACGCGAATGCCAGCGCCAGGGCGAGGACGAGGGGCCCGTGCACGAGATCCCAGCCCCATCCGGAGATGGCCGCGCAGGTGGAGGCGAGGAGGGCGTCCAGGTTGCGGAGCCCGAACCACAGGTTGTCGAGGAGGTACATGGAGCGCTGCGCCAGGGTGTAGGGGAAGGCGAGAGCCTGGCCGGTGATCAGGTGGTTCGCGATGAGGGTCGGCGCAGCGGTCGCGAGGCCGCCGGCCAGAACGGCGAGGAGGCGCCGGCCAGCATCCCGATGTTTCCGGCTCGTGAGCAAGTCGAAGAGCAGGACCGCGGCGAAGGGCACCGCGATGGCCAAAGCGGTCAGTGGGCGGATACCGAAAGCGACGCCGAGGGCCGCCCCAGCGGCCGCGGCCGCCGGCCGGCTCGATCGCCGCCGGGCGGCCAGGGTGAGCCACAGGGCGGCGAGGACCAGAGTCGCGCCGGCGGCATGGGAGAGCATGCTCCCGAAGATCAGGCGTGCCATCGGCGAGATCAGGCCGAGAGTTGCCGCACCGAGGCCCAGCTCCGGGCCGTCGAGCTCTCGCCCGGTCAGGTAGAGGAGCACGATGAAGAGGCCCCCGAGGAGGGGCGCTACCAGCCAGGGAATCCCCACCGCGAGGCCGGCGGCGAGGAAGAGCGGCCAGCCGACCGGGTAGTGTGCGAGCCATCGGCCCGCCTCAACGTAGGTGTAGGGCAAACTGAGGTGGTCCTGGAACGGCGAGACCTCGCCCCACAGCGCGCCGTCGAGAAGCCACCGCGCCTGCAGCAGGTAGACCACCGAGTCGGGCTGGTGGGGGAGGGCCTCCAGCACGCCGCCGGCCACCCAGGCCGAAATGGCGACTGCGGTGAGGGCGAGCCCGAAGGCAATCCACGGCGGGGCCCGCCACCGACGGGAGGCGGTGGGCAATGGACGCGGCGGCGAGCCCGAGGCGAGAAGCGCGAAGATCCCGATCAGGAGAGAGGCCACCGCTGCGGCCCGCAGCACCAGGGCGATGGCAGCGCCCGCATCGACCGGTGGCGTCGGGTCGGTGCTTGTGACCGCGAGGGTGACGCCGCTTGCGTCGAGGATAGAGCAGTCGTTGTTGATCAGCCCGCGACGGAAGACGATCGAGGTGGTGGGCTCGCCCCGCAGCACCAGGGAGAGGTCGCGGAGGGTGCGACCGCGGAAATCGGCCCGCAGGGTGAAGGGCCCGCGGACGACAAGCTGGCGCCTCCAGACCACGCCCTCGCCGCCTAGTTCGTCGAGCTCCCAGTCGCCCAGGGGAACGAGGTCGCCGGGCGGGATCTCGAACCGGCGCGGCAGGCGCTCGTCGAGGATCTGCCTGCCCTCCGACGAGATCCTGATGCGGCGGCCCCCGGGCGGGTCGATGGAATCTGCGGCGCGGATCTCGACCGCAGACAACGAGCTTACCGCCACGCCGGCGGAAAGGGTCGAGCCGGCGACGCGCAGATGGATCCGCCCGCCGTCGGAGAAGACCTCGAGTTCGGTGGTGCGATCGAGGGCGCCTGCAGCGAGCCAGAGGAGGATCGCCGCCAGTGGCCATCCCAGGCGGCGCCAGGGCCGGCCCGCGCTCGAAGCGAGCGGTCTCAGTCGCGGAACTCGACCCGCTCGATCTCGTGCAGCATGTACAGAAGCCGCAGCAGCCACTCCTGGTCCTTCTCCCGGCGAATCAGCTCGTCCACCGTGATTGCCTCGTCCTCGATGGTGCGCAGGATCCTCTGCTGGCGGCCCGAGAGGTGGAGATCGGCGGGGATCTCGCCCTTCTTTCGCACCACCCTCTGGTTGGCCTTGCCCTCCATGGAACGCCGCACCAGCATCAGCGGTACCCGGTCCTGCACTCCCTCGTGGATCAGGGTGTGGGCGCGCAGGTTCAGGGGCAGCCCCGTCTGCGGCACGGGCAGATCCTCGTACAGGGTGAAGGACCCGCCGGTCCAGGTGAAGAGGTCGAGGATGCGGTCACGAACCTGTCCGCCGAGCTGCTGATAAAGCTCGTTCGGCGTGCAGGCGCTGAGCGCGAGCAGGGCCTCCGTGAAGCGGAGCCCCTTGCGGGCCGCGAAGTCGAGGGTCTCGCCATGCTGCTCCCGCGAGAGGACGCCCTGAGCCACCAGGTGCTCGCCGAAGAGCTCGCTCTCGATGTTGGAGTTGGCGAACACGGGGTCGCCGTCCTCGACGAAGATCGTTTTCTTCACCGGCTCGCGATCGAGGTCGAGCGCGCCCGAGATTCGGGCCTCGTTGAGCTGGTGCAGCAGGCGGGAGAGAGAGATCTCCTGCAGAACACCCTGCCGATCAGGTTCGGATGGGCGTTCCTCCACCACCTGGACGGCGGGAACAGCCACCGGTCCGGGCCCGCGGCCCGCGAAGATGTTGAGCGGATTCACCTGGTCCCCTGCCGGCGCGACGCCGGTACCCGCCGCTGCACGCTGGGGAGGGCTCTCGGGCCCGCCGGTTTCCAAGAGCTTCTTCTCGACCTCGGCGTCGGCCGTCTCCTCCTGCTCGATGTCCTCGGCGAAGAGGGCGTGCATGAAGGTCGAGACCTCGGCTTCGGTCAGGGGGCTGCTGGCGTTGTCCACCCTTTTGGCGAGGTCGTTGGCGAGGTCCAGCGCGGTCGGGTAGCGGTCGTCCGGGTCCACCTCGAGCGAGTGGTCGAGCACCGCCTGCAGGCTTTTCGGGATCGAGCCGAACCGGCTGCGGTCGATCTGGCCCTTGCGGATGTCCAGGAGCATGGCCATCTCGTTGGGCCCGTCGCGCAGGGGCGCCATGGTCATCATCTCCGCGAAGACCACGCCCAGGGAGAAGAGATCGCTGCGGCGATCCACCTCCAGCGCCTGGGCCGCTTCCGGGCTGATGTAACGCACCTTCCCCTTGATGACGCCGTGCTCGGTGTGCTCCTCGCGGTCGCGCGCGCGGGCGACGCCGAAGTCGGTGAGCTTGATCTCGCCGTTGTACGAGATGATGATGTTGCGCGGGCTGACGTCGCGGTGGACGATCTCCTGCGGCTGGCCGTCCGGAGAGCGGAACTCGTGCGCGAACTGGAGACCGGTGCACACCTCGCTGATGACCCTCGTCGCCAGCCGCCAGGGGCAGCGCCGTTCGAGAGAGATCAGGCGCTGCAGCACCCTGAAGAGATCGCGCCCGGGGACATACTCCATGGCAATGTAGGGCGATCCCTCGGCCTGGCCGAGATCGTAGATCTGAACGATGTTGGGGTGAACGAGCCTCGAGGCGATCTTCGCCTCATCGGTGAACATGCGCAAAAAGCGCGTGCGCTCGAGAAGGTGGGGGTGGATCCGTTTGATGGCCACCGTTTTGGTGAAGCCGCGGATGCCCACAACCTTCGCCCGGTAGACGTCGGCCATTCCACCAGTGGCGATCTTATCGACGAGGATGTACTTCCCGAAGCGTTGCATGGCCCTGATCTCTTAGTTTAGACCACATTCTCTGGTGGTCGCCGGTTCCGGGGGGCGGTCTGCTCCGGTGCCCCCGCAAGCCCCTCACAACTAACTCAATCCTTCTTCATTACTTACGGTTCGTAGCGTACGATCGTAGAGGCATGGGCAGGCGACAATGGAGCGCCGGCCCTGAGGGTACCCGTTGACATGCGGACGCCCACCGCTGTGGGGAAACGCCTCGAACAGGGTCTCAGCCAGGCTCCATGAGATACGCAGCCGCTATAGAATCGGTGGCGGACACAATCCGATGAGGGAGTGGACTCGATGAGGCAGAAGGTGGTTGGGGTGCTCGGTGGGATGGGCCCGGAGTCGACCGCAGATCTGCTTGCG
Organism: Acidobacteriota bacterium; assembly: GCA_030637805.1. Taxonomy (GTDB): domain Bacteria; phylum Acidobacteriota; class Thermoanaerobaculia; order Thermoanaerobaculales; family Sulfomarinibacteraceae; genus Sulfomarinibacter. The sequence goes on from DAOWFV010000107.1 coordinate 4,536, forward strand.
AAAATCGTTCGCAGCACGCCGGTCACCAGGGAGCAGGACCACCTGCGGGTCATCGTCGACAGCAACCCCAAGGTTCCGAATCGTACTGACGCGCTGCTGTCCGGCGAAACGGCGCCGGTCATCCGGGCTCTTACCGAGACCGCCCGCAACCTGGAGCGGGCAGGCGCGGAGCTGATCGGCATGCCGTGCAACACTGCTCACGCCTTCCTGGCGGAGGTCCGTAAGAGCGTGGGCGTCCCGGTCCTCGACATGATCGACGAGGCTGCCGGGCGGGCACGACAGGTCTTCGGTGCGGGGGCGGTGATCGGGCTGCTGGCCACCGACGGAACACACCGGGCGGGGATCTACCACGAGGCGCTGGGGCGCCACGGCCTGGTCCCGGTCGCGCCCGTCGCCCGGGAGGTGCAGCGCGGGGTTATGGACGCCCTTGGCGCGGTGAAGCTCTCCGGTGTGCTCGAAGAGTCCGGCCGCGCACTCGCCGTGGCGATCGGGGATCTTTCGGAACAGGGAGCGACGGCGCTCGTGGCCGGCTGCACGGAGGTCTCGCTGGTGCTGGAGAAATATCCGCCGGACCTGCCGTGGGTCGATCCGCTGCAGGTGCTCGCCGAGGCGCTGGTCCGTGAGGCGGGAGGACACCCATGATTCGCAAGCTTATGGCCCTTTTCATGTTCCTGTGCTGCTTCCCGTGCTTCGGGGAGGAGGGTGACCGCCCGCGTCTCCGGGACCTCGGCGTCGCGCCGGGGATTCTCCAGCCCGGGGCGCTCAACGCCATCACCGACGTGGCCGGCGTCCGGGTTGGTCATAAGACGCTGGTCAAGGGTGAATCGATCCGCACCGGCGTTACCGCGATCCTCCCCCACGAGGGCAACGTTTTCCAGTCCAAGGTGCCGGCGGGGGTGTGGCCGGCCAACGCCTTCGGCAAGGCGGCGGGCTTCCTGCAGGTGGGCGAGCTGGGAAATATCGAGACGCCGATCGTACTCACCAACACGCTCTGCGTCGGGACCGCGATGCAGGCGGTGGTGGACTGGACCCTCCGCCAGGAGGGCAACGAGGAGGTGCGCTCGGTCAACGCGGTCGTGGGCGAGACCAACGACGGCTACCTCAACGACATCCGAACCTGCGCCGTCCGTGCCGAGGACGTCTTTCGGGCCATCGACGGTGCGCGCGGAGGTCCGGTCGAGGAAGGCTCGGTCGGAGCCGGCACCGGGACCTCTGCCTTCGGGTGGAAGGGTGGCATCGGCACCGCCTCGCGGGTGCTGCCGGAGAGCCTCGGAGGCTACATGGTCGGCGCTCTGGTGCAGACGAATTTTGGCGGCATCCTGACTGTGGACGGGCTGCCCGTGGGCGAGACGCTCGGTCGGTACCCGTTCAGGGAGCACCTGGAGGCGGCTCGACCACGAGCAGCAGAAGACGAGACGGCGGGCGACGGCTCCTGCATGATCGTCCTGGCCACCGACGCCCCTCTCTCAGCGCGCAATCTGGAGCGGATGGCGGCGCGCGCGGTGCTGGGAATGGCCCGCACGGGCTCGTTCATGAGCAACGGCTCGGGCGACTTCGTGATCGCCTTCTCCACCCGGAACCCCATACCGTATGACGAGCCGGCGACGACCCGAAAGACCGATGTGCTCTTTAACGACTTTGTCAGCCCGCTCTTCCTGGCCACCGTGGAGGCGGTGGAGGAGGCGATTCTCAACTCCCTGATGAGGGCAACGACGGTCGGCGGCTTCCAGGGCCACACACGCGAGGCGTTCCCCGTGGAGCGGCTGCGCGAGATGGTAGAGAAGAGAGGCGGCGAAGCGCCTGCTTCCAACTGAAAGACTCGCCCAGACGCGGACATCAGGCTCCAATCCACCCGGTCGCTTCCCCGCGCCGATAAATTCGAAATTCGAAATTGCTCCGGTTCGCCCTCATCCTCCCGGCGATTCTTCACCCGGTTGGGAAGGGTGATTCCTGGGCGAATCAGCGACACATCGAGGAGTATGATGGGAGGGAGGAGGCTGCGATGGCCTATTCCAGGATCTGCGTCGCTGCCGCGCTCCAGCGGTACCTCGACATCACCCCGATCTCCGCGCGTCTTCGGGATCTCGCGGGAGTCCTCGCCGGGGCCTACGACATCCCGGTTGCGGTCATATCGGTGGAGGCGCCTGTGGAACTCCTGCCCGACGTGGAGACCACCGAGGAGAAGCTCGAGCGCCTCGCGGTCCCGCTGCGCGAGCAGGGCCTGGTGGTGAGCACGAAGCTGCTCGAGGGGCGGCCGAGCCAGCAGATCGCAGCCTTCGTCGAGATCATCGGGGCCGATCTGCTGCTCATCGGCAGTCACAGCAAGCGTGGCGTGCTCGATGTCGGGCTGGGCAGCACCGCGGCGGCGCTGCTGCGCGAGATGGAGATCACCGTTCTCATGGTCCGACCGACCGCGGACGAGCAGGAGAGGGCGCAGGAGCTGATCATCCCGCGCTACCCGGTGGTCTTCCCCTATGGGTAGCCCGCCAATCTCACCAGATTCCGTCGCGAGGGCGGCGAAGCGCTACTCAGGGGATTTGAGTTTCAGGTCTCAGGTTTCAGGCTTCAGGTCTCAGGCTTCAGGGTTCATCGAAAAACTTACGAAAGTTGCAGAAAAGGCTTGACATCGCAGGAGTCCAACCGACAATTTCGGTGCGACCTGCGACCTGCGACCTGCGACCTGCGACCTGCCTTGAGCCTTCCGCCTGGGTCGGTGCATCGCCGGCCGCAGTAGGAAGCTGGTGAGATACGCGGGCTCGAACATGCGCATTGACGCTTACTCCTTTGGGAGCATCAGCATCGACGGCG
>DAOWFV010000159.1 GCA_030637805.1 Acidobacteriota bacterium
GCGCCCCCGCCAAGGTGCCGTCGGCTCTGCTCGAGGCGATGGAGGCGCGCCAGGTCACGATCGGCGACACGACCCACGATCTCCCCGATCCCTTTGTCGTACTGGCGACCCAGAACCCGATCGAGCAGGAGGGTACCTACCCCCTGCCCGAAGCGCAGCTCGACCGTTTTCTCTTCAAGGTGCTGGTGGACTACCCCGCTCCGGAGGAGGAACGACGGGTCCTCGAGTACCACCTGGCCGAGGCTTTCCCGCGCCCTGTGCGGACGAGCTCCCTCGAGGAGCTGCGGGAGCTCGAGGGGGTGGCTCGCGAGGTCTACCTCGACGAGCGCATCCGGAACTACATCGTGAACCTGGTGACGGCAACCCGGCGCCCCGCCGAGGTCGGACTCGGGGACCTGGTGCCGCTGCTGGCCTTCGGGGGATCGCCCCGCGCCTCTATCGCCCTCGCCCTCGGAACCCGTGCCCTGGCGTTGGTGCGCGGCCGTGCCTTCGTCACCCCCGAGGATGTCAAGGAGCTGGCGCCGTCGGTCTTGCGCCATCGGCTCGTCTTGACCTACGAGGCCGAGGCCGAAGGCGCGACCGTGGAGGAGATCATCGAACGGGTCCTGCTCGCGGTGGAGGTTCCCTGACGATGGACCTAGCCGCCTATCTGGGTCGGCCGCGGCCCCTGGCGCCGGCGCGGGAAGCCGGAGCGGAGCTGCGTGCCCAGGTGCGGCGGCTCGAGATCCGCGCCCGCCAGGCCATGGAGTCGGGGCTTGCCGGCCAGTATCTGAGCGCCTTCCGTGGGCTCGGCCTGGAGTTCGAAGAGGTGCGAGAGTACCGCGCCGGCGACGACATGCGGACGATTGACTGGAACGTCACCGCCCGCAGCGGATTCCTGCACGTCAAGCGCTACCGTGAGGAGCGTGATCTCACCGTGCTGTTGCTGGTTGATCTCTCCGCCTCCACCCGTTTCGGCTCGGGAGTGATGACGGTGCACGACCTCATCGCCGAGGTCGCCGGCCTCTTCGCTCTCGCCGCGGCCCGCCGCGACCGAGTGGGTGCGATCCTCTTCGATGACGGCGTGCGTACCGTGATCCCGCCGCGCATCGGATGGAGCCATGGGCTGCGGGTGGTGCGCGAGGTCCTCGGCGCGGAGCCTGGTGGGCGGGGTACCGCCATCGACGACGCGGTGCGCTCGGCGGGCCGGCTGCTCCACCGGCGGGGCGTGGTGATCATCCTCACCGATCAGACCGGCGCCCTGCCGCGGCGCGAGATCGTGGCCCTTGGCGGCCGGCACGAGGTGGTGGTGGTGCGCGTCACCGATTCCCTGCTCGAAGAGGGGCTCGACGGCGGCGCCCTGCCGGTGACGGATGCCGAGAGTGGCCGGCGGGGGGTAGTGCGCGGACGGGGGCGGGTGACTCCCCAGGCGCCGCCGCTCGGAGTAGACCTGATCGAGCTCAGCACCGGCCGGGACTACCTGCCCGCGGTGCGGGCGATGCTCGAGGGGCGGGAGAGGCGCCGTGTTCGCTGATTCCGCGCGCAGGGCGGCGCTGGCCGCGGTTGTCCTGGCCGCCGCCGCGGCCGCGGCTGCGGCCGCGGCCGAGGGACCGCCGGCGCTCGATGTGACGGCGCCGAAGGGAGCGGTGAGCGTCGGTGACCGGGTTTTCGTGCGCGTGGCCGCGCGGGGCGGCGAGGAGCTGATGTGGGGCGAGCTTCGAGTTGCCGCCGAGCCTGGGGGAACCTGGGAGATCGTGGACGGACCACGCGAGATCGAAGGCGCCCGCCCTCCCGTCTGGGAGCTGGTGCTGGCGCCGATGGCGGTGGGGGAGGTCGAGCTGCCCGCCGTCAGCGCGGTGGTTCGGCCACCGGGGGGCGAGCCGCGCGAGATCGCAGCGGTGGGACCGCCGGTGGTGTCCGTAGCCTCGGTCCTGCCCGCCGATGAAGACATCGAACCGGCCCCGCTCCGCGACCCGCTGGGCGTCAGCGGATTTCCGTGGGAGTGGGTGCTGCCGTTGGCGGTTCCCGCATTAGGCCTCGCGGCCGTTCTGGCGGGATGGAGACGCCGGCGACGCCACGCCCTTGGTTTTCTCGAAGCGCCGCCGCTGGCGCCGCTCGACGAGCTCGAGGCGTTGCTGGAGCAGCTCGAGGAACGGGTGGGTCGCGAGCCGGCGGAGGGTGTGTGCGACCGGCTCGCCGGCGGGCTGCGGCATTTCCTGGAGCGGCGCAGCGGCCGGCCCGCAGAGGAAATGACCTCCTTCGAGCTGCGCCTGCTGGCACGGCGATTGGAATGGCCGGAGACGGTGCGGCGAGGTGTTCAGGTGGTAATGGGGGTAGCCGACGGGATCCGCTTCGGCCGCCTTCCCATCGCTGAGTCCGAGCTGCTCGGGGCGATCGAGACGGCCCGCCGGACGGCGGGCGGGCTCGAGGAATTTCTCACGGCCGAGGAGGAGAGAGAGATCGAGGAGGCGGCGGGATGATGAGGCTGGCTGAGCCTGCATGGCTCGCCCTGGCCGGGGTGGGTCTCCTCGCCGTCACGGTGTGGATCCTGCGTCGGCGTTGGCAACGTTTTCCCTTTCCGTTTGACGGGAGGACGGGCGAAAGCCGGCGTCGGGGCTTCTGCTGGACGGCGACGGCCGGGGTGTTGGCGGCGCTCACCTTTGCGCCCCTGGCCGTCTCCCTGGCGCGTCCGCAGGAAGTGCTCTCCAGGCATCTCGAGCATGCGGAGGGGGTGGATATGGTGATCGCCCTCGACATCTCGGGTTCGATGGCGGCCCTCGATTTCCAACCCACCGACCGCCTCGGGGTCGCGAAAGAGGTCATCGGGCGGTTTCTCGACCGCCGGCCCCACGACCGCATCGGGCTGGTCGTCTTTGCCGGTGCGGCGGTCACGATCTGTCCTCTTACCCTGGACCACGATGTCGCCAACCATCTTCTCGAGCAGGTCGGGTTGCGGTCGCTCCCCGACGGCACCGCCATCGGTCTGGGGATCGGCACGGCCGTCAATCGCCTGCGGACCTCGTCCTCCGACTCGAAGGTTGTGGTGCTGGTCACCGACGGCTCCAACAACGCGGGCCAACTCGACCCCATGACGGCGGCCGAGCTGGCGGCCGATGAAGACATCACCGTGCATACGGTGCTGGTCGGACGCGGCGGCGAGGTGCCGATCCCCGTTTGGCAGCGTGATCCGCGGACCGGACGCGAGCACTCGCAGATCCGGCGAGTGGAGGTCGACGTCAACCCGGAGCTTCTCGCGGAGATTGCACGCTCGACCGGCGGCGCCTCCTTCCGGGCGCGTGATCCCGAGGCCCTCGAGGAGGTCTTCGGCGAGATCGACCGTATGGAGAAGACGGTCTTCACCTCCACCCGGTTGGTGCGTTATCGCGAACGTTTCGAACCCTGGGCGCTGGCGGCTCTCGTGCTCTTGATGGCGGGCACGGTCCTGGAGGGCGTCGCCGGGAGGACTCCGTGGTGAGCTTCGCGGCGCCCGATTATCTATGGTTGCTGGCGGTGCCGGCGGCGGCGGCCCTGCTCGCCCTACTCCGTCACCGCAGGCGGCTGGTCCTCCAGCGGCGTCTCGCCTCTCCGGGAGTGTGGCTCCGTTTGCTTGGAGGAACGCCGGCAACCGGGATGATGCGGCTGCTGGCGTGGGCCGGTGCGGCCGCGCTCGTGGTCCTGGCGCTGGCGAGACCCCAGTGGGGAGAGTTGCCGGGCGAGGAGTCGGTGCGCACCCGCGATCTGGTGGTCGCCCTGGATGTTTCCGACTCGATGCTCTGCGCCGACCTTCGACCTTCCCGCCTCTTGCGCAGCCTGGAGGCCCTGACCCGCCTCCTGCCGGAGCTCGAGGGCAACCGCGTGGCGGTGGTGATCTTTGCCGGCGAGGCCTATCCGCTGGTTCCCCTGACGACCGATCTGAGCGCGGTGGCGGTGTTCCTCGACGGCGTGCGGCCGGGGATGGTGGCCCTCGCCGGGTCCAACCTCCAACGTGCGGCCGATGCCGCGTTGCGGTTGCTGCCTGAGGAGGGGGAGGGGCGTGTCCTGCTCCTCTTCACCGATGGCGAGAACCTCCAGGGAGACCTCAAGGCCGCGACCGCTACCCTCCGCGAGGCCGGCGTGGGCTTGCTCGGGGTCGTTGCCGGCACCGAGCGCGGCGGGCCCATTCCCGAGCCCGGTGATGACGGAGGCGTGCACTACAAGCGGGACGCGGATGGTCAGCCGGTCGTCACCCACGCCCATCCGGAGGTGCTGGCGGAGATCGCCGATGAGGTGGGCGGAGAGGTCATCAGCCTCGAGGATCCTGAGGTCGTGCGGGAGATCGCGGAGGCGGTGGCGCGGCTGCGCTCACGGGAGGTGGAGGCCACCCGCACGGTGCGTCGGATCGAACGCTTTCCCCTGTTCTTGGCGGGCGCCGCCCTCTTCCTGCTGGCCGGGTTTGCGATCTCGCCGTGGCGGCGAGCGGCGGCTGTCCTGCCGCTTGCCCTGGTGCTGGCTGCGTCCCAGGCGGGTGCTGGTCAGGATGCCTCGCAGGCAACCTCGGCGCCGCGTGTCCAGCCCCCCCCCGCAGCGGAGGCGGGGGAGGCCCCACCTCTGCCGCAGGCGTCGTGGTGGCAGCGGCTGATTCCGGGGGGCAGCCGCCGGCTTGCGCGCCGGGGGGTAGCGCGATGGCGCGCGGACGACCTCGAAAATGCGACCCGTGACTTCTCGGGTGCTGCCGGGCTCGATCCCGAACGACCCGACCGCCTCTTCGATCTCGGCACCGCTCTGGCCGCCGGAGGGCGGTTGGAGGCCGCAACGCCCCTCCTCGAGCGTGCGGATGAGGGTGGGGTGTCGGGGGCGGCCTATAACTCGGGCACCGCCGCGCTCGAGCAGGCACAGGCGGAGGCCGCCGTGAACTGGCTGCGCCGGGCGATGCTCCGAAACCCCGATGATGTCGAGGCTAAGCACAACTACGAGCTGGCGTTGCGATTGCGCGACGAGCAGCAGCAACAACAGCAGCAGCAGGATCAACAGGATCAGCAAGATCAGGAGAACGAGGAGGAGAGCCAGGAACCCCGGGACGACCAGGACGAGCAGCAGCCGACCCCCACCCCGTCGGCCGGGCAGGGTGCGGCCCCCACCCCGAC
>DAOWFV010000116.1 GCA_030637805.1 Acidobacteriota bacterium
AGAGGCAGCAGATCGTCAGGCGGGTTGTTCACCGGCAAGTATCGCTTTTCTCAGGTCAAATCTTCGTCCAGTTGCGGACGTTGACATCCACCCCCAGAGTACCCACCATCTCACCGTCGTTGTTGTGCATCGCGACGGCGATGGTGAAGCAGGGATCCCCGGTCATCAGGGAGTCGTAGATCGGGGTGACCGCGGACCGCTGGTCGCGGGAAACGGCCTGGAACCAGGGACGGTCGGCATAGGCCTGTCCGACCCCCAGGCTTCCGGGAAGCTCGCGCTCACCCACCAGCTCTCGGTTGACCACGAAGGCGATCATCGAGCCCGAAAGATCTACCAGGTAAATGAGCTCGAGGTAGGGAGACTCCTGCAGGATCTCCTGGAGGACTCCTTCGACGGCCTCGAGATTGCCGGCGTAGTCGGACAGGCGTTGGGTCCAACCGTAGAGCTGGTGTTTGAGAGAGTGCTGCGATTCGATGCGGAAGCTCTGCGTGAGGAGCTGAATCGACAACGCCAGCTGGTCGAGCCGCTCGGCCGCACCCGTGTACCGGACGAGGCCGTCGGCGATACGTTGAATGACCCCGCTTACCTCCTTGAGGGTGAGAACGACCTGGTCAGAGGCCGTTCGCTGCTCCTGGGTTGCCAGCGAGATTTCGCGCGCCGCCTGTGCAGTTTCCGCGAGTGCCTCGCGCTGCTGGGTGATGGCCTCCTGAGCCGAACGACTCTGCTCCAGAACCTGCCCGGCGGCCTTGCTCCCCTCCTCGGTGGCCACAACGACACCGCGGATGGAGCCTGCAAACTCGTCGAGGTGAACGCGCACCGAGTCCACCGACTCCCGGGAGCGTTCGGCCAATCGCCGCACCTCCTCAGCCACCACCGAGAAGCGCTCACCGTGCTCGCCGGCTGCCGAGGCCTCGATGGCTGCGTTGAGGGCGAGGATGTGGGTCTCCTGGGCGATCTCGGTGATCAAGTCGAGGATGCGGTAGATCTCGCGTGAGCGACTGCCGAGCGTGTCGGCGCGGGCGGCCACGGCATCCATGTGCTCTCGAACGGCATCCACCCCCGACACCGCCGACGCCACCGACGCCGCGCCGGCATCGCCGGCCTTTTCCGAACGCGCGGCCAGGTTCGCCTGGCTGGCGGCGTTGGTGGCAATCTGGCCCGCGGTGCGCGCGAGCTCCTCCATAGTGGCGGTGATCTCGACCACCGCCGCGGCCTGCTGGCTGGACGCCGAGGCCAGCTCCGACGAGACTTTCTGCACGGTGCCGGCCGCCGTCGACACATCGACCGAGGAGCTCTGGATCTGCTGGATCAAGGCCGCCAGCGCACGCGTTGCCGCCTGCACCGCGCGCCGCATGTCCTCGCGCAAGGCGTCCACCGGCGTGAGAGCGTTCACCAGATCGCCTTGCTGCATCTCGGTGAGAGTGGACTCGATGGCGCCGCATTGCCTGGTGTACTGCTCCTTGAGCTCGCGTAGATCCCTCGCGGTACGGCGCTGAGGAAGGTGAACCAGCATCACGTAGCCCACCATGGCGAGCAGGCCGATGACCAGGAAGGCACGAACGAACCAATCCTCGCGTGGGAGGTCCGAGGCAGCCTCCAACAACCCGCCGGCCACCAGGACCACTACGAGCAACAACAACGGTCCAAGCAATCCGCGCACGACCCGTGTTTCGCGTACCTCAGCCATCCGACCCTCCTACCCCGGGGTTCCACTCATCCGAAAACAACACCGACGGATCCAAGACCTTCACCGGATCACCATCGACCTCTGTCGAGGCAGCCACGAGCGAACCGGACTCCTGGTCGCACTCTTCGCATGCCAGCGAGGTCACCGCTACCGCCTCGTCCACGGCGAGGCCGAGCACTCTTTTCGCACCCTCGTCCCCCCGCCCGAGGATCACAGTAGCCCGGTGTGCCGCCCCCGGAAGGCTACCCGCGATCAGGGCATGCAGGTCGAGCACCGCCAGCGGTTCGCCGGCAAACTGGGCGAGACCGAGGAGGTAGGGCTGGGATCCGGGCACCGGATAGCAGCTCAGACCTCGCACGACCTGCCGAACCATCGTCGCCGGCAACGCGCAACAAAAGCCGCCGGAACGAACGATCAGATAGCGCCCATCTTCCTTTTGACGAGGGGTTTCCGTCTTCACGGACTTAGGATAACACCCTGGCGGTCAGCGATTCGCTGGGCCCTGCGCCGTCGCCGCATCAACCGGTTGGGTTTCGGACCAGTCCAGCTCGGAGCCGCGCATGCTGTGGGGAACCAGGAAGATGCCCATCATCACCACCCACCCGAGTGCAACCGCGACCCTGGTACGCAGGTTCCGGGCAGCGGCGATGGCGGCCGGGAGCCAGGCGAGAAAGGCGAAGAGGGTTTTGTTGTCCGTGAGATCGTGACCGAAGGGCCACCCGGTCCAGAAGGCGCCAAAGGCGTACTTCTGGACGATCGGGCCGAGGATGAGCCCGCCGGCAACCAGCAGCGCCATAGCGATAAGTACGAGCACGCGGGCGCGCGGAGCGCCTGGGCGCAAGACCTCGAGAAGGGCGCGCGTGGCCATGAGCATGCTCAGGAACATGGCCAGGATGTGCGGCACCAGCACGCCAGCCGGCACGTCGCCGCGGAAACGGGCGACCACCGGCTCTCCGTCGGGAATCGTGAGAGTCTCTCCCTCAGCATCGACGACGATCCGATACTCCACCTTGCCCGCCGGAGGCTGGCCGGGAATCTTCGCCTCGATGCGCCCCTCCGCGGTCTCCGTCATCGGAATCACGCGAAAAGGCTCGTCCGTGGGGTAACGTCGCCACTCGAGACTCGCCTGAGCGCCTCGAGAAAGGATCGGGATGCCGACTCGCAGCCCTCCCCTCCCCTCGTCGGATCGGGGCAGGCGGTAGGAGATCGTCTCCCCGCCGACGAGCGCCGCCGTTCCACGCATCGGGTGGCTTGGCCCGGTCATGCGTTGAAAGACTGCGAGCACCACCGTGAGGATGAAGGCCGCCACCCACAGGATGGCGGATACCCGGCGGGATTTCATGAACGACCCGCCTCAGCCTTCGGCGAGGACACCGCGCACCATCTCTTCGATGGTTCCCGGCTCGACCTCTTCGAGTTCGTATTTCACGTTGGCGATTGGCTTGTTCACGGTGATGATCCGCTTGAGGTCGATGGGGGTTCCTTCCACGACCACGTCGGCCGGCGTGGCGTTGATGGTTTCCTCCAGATCTCGAACCTGCTCGTCGCCGTAGCCCATGGCCGGAAGGATCTGAGAGGCGTTGGGGTACTTCTCATAGGTCGCCTTGATCGTGCCCACGGCATGGGGCCGGGCATCGACGATCTCGGCCGCGCCCGCCTGCTTGGCTGCAAACCACCCGGCGCCATAGGTCATGCCTCCGTGGGTGAGGGTGGGACCGTCCTCGACGACCAGCGCGCGCTTGCCCGCAATGAGCTCCGGATTATCCGCGGTGATCACCGAACGGCACTTGATCACCCTGGCAGCCGGGTTGGCTGTCCGGCAGGTGTCGAGAACCTCCTCGACCTTCACAGGATCGGCGGTGTCCACCTTGTTGACGATCAGAAGATCGGCCATGCGGAGGTTGGTCTCGCCCGGGTAGTAAGTCAACTCGTGGCCGGCCCGGTGCGGATCCACCAGCGTGATGAACAGGTCGGGCCGGTAGAACGGCGTGTCGTTGTTGCCGCCGTCCCAGAGGATGACGTCGGCCTCCTTCTCGGCCTCGCGAAGGATCCTCTCGTAGTCGACCCCGGAGTAGACCACGAAACCGTTGTCGATGTGCGGCTCGTACTCCTCGCGCTCCTCGATGGTGCACTGATGGCGGTCGAGATCCTCGTAGGTCTCGAACCGCTGGCAGGCCTGCTTGGCGAGGTCGCCGTAGGGCATCGGGTGGCGGATGGCCACCACCCGCTTGCCCATCTCCTTGAGAAGGCGCGACACATAGCGAGTGGTCTGGGATTTGCCGACACCGGTGCGCACGGCGGTGATCGCGATCAGAGGCTTGCTGGAAGGGATCATCGTCCGCGTCGCGGAGTGGATGCCGAAGTGCGGGCCCCAGCCGATGACCTGGCTGCCCTTGTTCATCACGTATGTGTGGAGTACGTCGGAGTAGCAGAACCAGACCTCGTCGACGTCGTTCTCCTTGATCACCCTCTCGAGTTCCTCCTCAGCGAGGATGGGGATCCCGTCCGGGTAGAGGGAGCCGGCGAGCTCCGCGGGATAAGTTCGGCCCTCGATGTCCGGAATCTGGGTGGCGGTGAAAGCCACCACCTCGTAGTCCTCGTTGTCGCGGTAGAGACAGTTGAAATTGTGGAAGTCCCGCCCCGCAGCACCCATGATCACGACTTTTGTTCGTGCCATGTCATCCTCCAAGAATTCTCATCGAAAGGCCCGCAGCCCTCCGAGGAACCACACCGCCGGGTAAAGCTGAACCGGCGGCGGCGCGCATTCTACCACCAGAGGGAAATAGGACGGCGAGATGCGCCGCCCCCCCGGTCAGTTTTGAGTTCTTAGTTTTGAGTTTTGAGTTGTGCGCCGCCCCGCGCGGGCAGAAGGCATCAATTCTCTGGTTGCCTCCCCGCGCCGATAATTCCGAATTCCTAATTCTGCGATGGGGTCACTCCCACTCAATGGTCCCTGGCGGCTTCGAAGTCACGTCGTAGACCACGCGGTTGATCCCAGCCACCTCGTTGACCACCCGGCGCGCGATGCGGTCGAGCACCTCCGGCGGGAATCGGTACCAGTCCGCGGTCATGAAGTCGGTCGTGGTCACGGCCCTCACCGCGAGCACCTTCTCGTAGGTGCGTTGGTCGCCCATCACCCCAACGCTTCTCACCGGCAGCAACACGCACAACGCCTGGGAGATCTCGTCGTAGAGACCGGCCGAACGAATCTCGTCGATGACGATGGCGTCGGCCTCTTGCAGCGTGAGAACCCGTTCCCGGTCCACGGCGCCCAGAATCCGCACCGCGAGGCCGGGCCCTGGGAAAGGATGACGCCACACGAAGTCGTGGGGCAGACCCAGCTCCTCCCCCACCCTGCGCACCTCGTCTTTGAACAGATCGCGGATCGGTTCCACCAGCTCGAGACCGAGGCGTTCGGGCAGCCCGCCCACGTTGTGGTGGGTCTTGATAACCGCCGCGGTGCCGCGGATTCCCGAGGACTCGATGACGTCTGGGTAGAGGGTCCCCTGGGCCAGGTAGCGCGCGTCCGGGAAACGCCTCGCCTCGGCCTCGAAAACGGCGACAAACTCGCGGCCGATAATCTTGCGCTTCTCCTCAGGGTCGTCCACCCCATCGAGGGCCGCGAAAAACTCCCCGGAGGCATCCACCCGGTCGAGCTCGAGGCCGAACTCGGCGAAGCGTCGCGCCACGTTGTCACCCTCGTTCTTACGCAGCATCCCGGTGTCGACGAAGATCGACACCACCCGGTCACCGATCGCCTCGCGCAGGAGCATCGCCGTCACCGACGAGTCGACCCCACCAGAAACGCCGCAGATAACGCGTCCTTCAGGTACGGATTCCCGCAGCTGGTCAACCAGCTCGTGACGGATCGCGGAAGGGTTCCAGTCGCGGTGGGCGCCGGCAAGGGCGACGAAGGCCTCGAGCATCTTCGTACCGTGCGGGGTATGGCGGACCTCCGGGTGGAACTGCAGGGCGATGAGACGGCGTGCCGAATCGGCCATCGCCGCAACCTCGGTGTTGGAGGTCCTCGCCAGGATCTCGAAGCCCGGCGGCATCGCCTCCACCAGATCGCCGTGGCTCATCCATACCGGCTGATTCCGGGGAGTGTCCTCGAAGACCCCTTTCTCAGCTACCAGCTCGAGCTCGGCCAGACCGTACTCACGGTGATCCGAGGACCGAACCCGTCCGCCAAGGCGCTGCGCCATGAGGTGCATTCCGTAGCAGATGCCGAGCACCGGCACCCCCAGCTCGAAGACCGCGGGATCGACCTGCAGGGCGCCATCCTCGAAGACGCTCGCCGGCCCACCCGAAAGCACCACCGCGATCGGAGCCGCAGCACGGACCTCTTCCCCGGTGAGGTCGCCACGCGCGATCACCGTTTTCACACCGAGCTCGCGCAGCCGCCGCGCGATGAGCTGGGTGTACTGGGAACCAAAATCGAGGATGAGGATGAGCTCGTGCTGCATGCGCTCTCCGAAGCGGTCTCAGACCGCTGAGTATGGGGCGGAGAATAGCAGAAGAGCGCGCCAGGTCCATGAGTTGGCGCGAAGAATCAGTAATCAGTTGTCAGCAGAGCCTCCAGAAAAATTCATTATCGAATTCGCCCTCCGTCGGACGAAATAGGATCAAAACGTGCGGGCGAGACGCCCGCACCACAAAAAACCGTCATGCTGGGATTGTGGTGCGGGCGTCCCGCCCGCACATCGCCGATGCCGGCCCGGTGCCTTTCCAAAATTCGATGTTGAATTTTGCAGGAGGCTCGGCTATGAGCTGTGGGCTATGGTCGGATAGCTGACAGCTGAGCGTTGACTGCTGATAGCTGAAGACTGAAGGCTCCCCGCGCGCCGGGTATCCGGAATCCTGGTGCTTTAGGGCATGATACGGTCGAAGTGATGAAGAAATGGCTTCGAAGCGTGGTTCCTGACCTTTTTCTGGCCGCGGTGGTGGCGCTGCTGGTGACCCTGGCTCTGCAGTACCTCGACGCTGCCGAGGTCGAGCGGATCCAAACCGACGCTCAAGCCGCCGCCGAGGACGGCCTGACTCTCGACGAACGGATCGATGTGGTCGGTGGTTCGATCCGGCGCTCGACCCTCCTCCACCTCCCGGTCCTCATCGCCCTCAGCGGCGTGGTGGTCGGTCTGGCGTGCCGCAATCGGCGCTGGGCGTGGCTGACCGCTATCGGAGCTATCCTCCCCGCGCTGATCATGGGCGTCGCCTTCTTTATCGACCGACCGATTCCCGCGGGCGCACTGGCAACCGTTTATACCGCGCTCGGGGTAACGATGGCCCTGGCGGGAACCGCGCTGCGCCGAAAACTCTTACCGGCGAAGGTCCCACCCGGGTAGTCTCCCTCTATTGAAGCGATCACCACAAGGTCGGTACCTCGTACTTGGCGAACGCAGGCTAGCTGCTATGCTGGGCGCCGCACCCCGGGGTTAAAGGAGAGCACCATGTTTCTGAACGTACTCGATATCGACGAAAGAAGCGCCTTCGCCGAGCTGGCGGAGAAGATGATCCAGGCCGACGGCATCGAGATCGGCCGCGAGACCGCGGCGCTGGCTGCCCTCAAGGCGGAGATGGGGATTTCAGGCGCCGTGGGCGCTGATCGCAGTCTCGGAGAGCTGGCTGCCGCCTTCGGAAGCAAACGTTCAAAGATCGCCGCGCTGCTCGAGCTGATGGGACTCGGGTACTCGGACACCAGCTTCCACGTCGGAGAAGAGTCGTTCGTGACCACCCTCGCCTCCGAGATGGGGATAGCCGGGGAAGAGGTCGCCCTGGTCGAAGGCTGGGTCAAGGACCACGTGGACCTGGTGCGGCGAGCATTGGTCCTGATGCGCGACTGAAGCCTGCAGATCACGGACTTGGGGGTTTTCATGACTGGGAACGCCATCGCAGAGTTGGTCGAATCCTACTGGAACGAAGCCGACGAGGCGCTCGCCGGCCTCGGCGAGGGCGAGCATCTCCTTCTGAACACCGCCAACTCGGCGCTCGACACCGTCTGGGATCGCCACATCTTCGAGCACTCGGAGACCTTCGGCGCCACCGAGATCGGCTATGCGGGCGCCCTCTCGGCCGCGATCCTCGCCCGCCTCCTCGAGGTCGAGTTCGTGGCGCTCGCCTCCGTCACCGCCACAACCATCCCTCCCAGCGGCAGCCCGGTCCTCGATGCGAGCCTGGCGCAGGCCTGCCAGGACGCGCTGAGCACCTTTTCCGGCGACCTCCTCGGGCCCGTGACGGTGGAGGACCGGTTGGTCTACGCCCAGCCGATCCTGCTCGAGAGCCCGATCCCGGTCGGCGTGGTGCTTCTCGCCACCCGCGAGCCTTTCACCCCGAGGAACGAGCGGCTTCTCCGGGGATATCTCGGACACCTCGACACGCGGATGAACCTCGCCGAGCAGATTCTCAAGCTCCGTAAGGAAATCGCCGAGCTCCGCTTCGAGAACAAGAAGCTCAAAGGGGAGTCCTCGGTCCCGGTGCCCGCAAAGCTCGGCAAGCCGGACCACGCGCCCGCCGACTTCGAGGCCTCGGTCGATGATCTCGCGGAGACCGTTCCCTCCCTCGATCTCTTCGGTATCGAGCTTCCAACCGTCCATTTCGATGAGTTCTGCGGCCACTTCGATGCGCTGACCGATCGGTATCTCACGATCCTCGAGAAAGCGCCCCACCTCTACCTCGACGTCCCCAGCGGCATCGATGCCAAGGACGAGAGCAAGCTGGCGGCGCCCTACCTCCGCCTCATCGAGGTGATGGGAGCACTGAGGCACGCAGCCAGATCGATGTACCAGGCCAGCGCCGAAGAGCTCGCCCCCTACACCGTCCAGGGCCGGGCGCCGACCTTTGCCGACCTGACAAACCTCGCCAAACAGCATGCCGAGGACGAGACGGTCAGCCGAATTCTCGACATCATGAACGACCAGGGCGAGGAGGAGGAGGTCGACGCCCTCTACGCGCGCAGCCACCCCTACGAGTTCCGAACCGCCAACATCGGTGAGGTCTTCGCCCTCCTCGCCCTCCACCGAACGGTGATGGACACCATGCCCGAGAGCCTCCAGAAGCTGAAGATCAAGATCCTCGCGGCCCTGCCCAAGTACCAGGCTGCGAAGTCCTTCCTCCTCTCCTACGACCGCTTCGAGGACGTTCCCCTGCAGGGAGCACAACGCTTCCAGCTCCCGCAATCGGAAAAGCTCCTCCTCCACCGCGAGAGCGCTCCCGCCTTCGGCACCCTCCTGTGGGCCCTTCGTCAGGAGAATCCAGACTGACCGGGACGAAATGAGAGCGAAAACGCTCGGGATTTGCGGACAAAACCCGACGCGAGCAAGCTCAACCGTACGGAGAGCTTGTTGCTTCGTGCACGTTGTCGGGTGTCACCGTCACAAAGGGATTGACAGCCTGGACTGAGCCATAGTGCTGGCCGTGACTCAGATCCTCCGTATACAGAGTCGTGGCGCCGAGGCACTCAGCTGCCGCGATGATCGCGCCGTCCCAGTAAGAGATCCCGAAGCTCAGCGATATCTCGACGCCGGCAACGATGAGCGGGTAGTCCGTCGGTACCATGGGGAAGCTCTTGAACTGCTCGA
>DAOWFV010000261.1 GCA_030637805.1 Acidobacteriota bacterium
AATTCCTAATTCCTAATTCTCCGATGCTACTCATCCACCCCGTTATCTCCCTCGTTTGGCAAACTTATCTCTCCATACTCCTTGAGCTTGCGTTGCAGGGTGCGGAGACCGATCTCGAGCAGATCGGCTGCGCGCGCGCGATGGCCCTGGGTAAAGTCCACGGTTCGCAGGATGGCCTCCCTCTCGATCTCGGACATCGGCCGCGGATACCACTGGGTCGATTGCCCGCCTTCCGGCCGCGACGCCGATGCGCGGTACTCTGTCGGCAGCTCATCGAGGAGGATCTCCTCGCCGCGGGCGAAGAGTACGAGCGACTCGACGAGGTTGCGGAGCTCGCGCACGTTCCCGGGCCAGAGCTGCCTCTTGAGGGCGGCCAGCACCGCCGGCTGGACGCCCCGCACATCCCGGTCCAACTCCTGGTTGAAGAACTCCAGGAAGTGCTGGATGAAGAGTGGAATGTCCTCCGACCGTTCGCGCAGCGGCGGAATCTGCAGAGTCACCACCTTGAGACGGTAGTAGAGGTCCTCGCGAAATCGCCCGTCCGCCACCCAGCTCGCGAGGTCGCGGTTGGTGGCTGCCACCAAGCGAAAATCCACCGAGAGCTGGGTTGCACCGCCAACGCGCATGATGTGGCGCTCCTCGAGCACCCGCAGGAGTTTCACCTGCAGGTCCGGCGACAGCTCGGATATCTCGTCCAAGAAAAGGGTGCCGCCGGAGGCCCTCTCGATGAGCCCAATGCGGCGCTGGTGGGCGCCGGTGAAAGCCCCTTTCTCATGGCCGAAGAGCTCCGACTCGAGGATCTCGCCGGGAATGGCGCCGCAGTTGATCGCGACGAACGGCCCTCCGGACCGCGGAGAGTTCTGGTGCAGGGCGTTGGCGACGAGCTCCTTCCCGGTCCCCGACTCACCGACTACCAAGACTGTGGACCGGGTGGGCGCGGCGACTCGCAGACGCTCGAGCAGATCCTCCATGGCCGAGGAATGACCGACGATTCCCTCGAAGCCGAAGCTCTTCTCCAGACGCTGGCGGAGGCGGCGGTTCTCGTCCGATAGAACCCGCCGCTCGAGGTGCAACTGCACCCGCTGACGCAGCTCCTGCATCTTCACCGGTTTCGTGAGGTAGTCGTCCGCACCCTCCTGGAGGGCCGCCACCGCGTCCTGGACGTCGCCAAAGGCGGTCACCAGCAGGAAGGGCAGGTGGGGGAGCTCGGCCCGCACCTCGCGCAGGAACTCGTAGCCGTCAATTCCCGGCATGCGTACGTCGGAGACGATCACGTCCACCGGATCGCCCGCACGAAGGCGTTCGAGGGCCTCCTCGGCGGAAGGAAATGGACGCAGGGTGTAACCCACCCGCTCGAGGGTGCGGGTCATCGCCTCCCGCGACCCGTCGTCGTCATCTACCAGAAAGACCACCGCAGCCATCAGATCCCGCCTCTCATCTCTTCAACATCTGGTTCAATCCGTCCTCGTCGAGAACCTCGACCCCCAGGTCACGCGCCCTGACCAGCTTGCTCCCCGGATCGGCGCCGGCCACGAGGTAGGATGTGCGGGCCGAGACCGAGCCCACCACCGTCGCCCCCAGCCCCTCCAGGCGTTCCTTGAGCTCACGCCGGGGTTGGCTCAGGGCGCCGGTCAACACGAAGGTGAGCCCGGCGAGCACGGCTTCATCGTCCACCCCGCGAATCTCCTCGAAGGGGTCGATCCCGCGATCCTTCAGACGCTTCACTCTCTCCTGGTTCCGGGGCTTGGAAAACCAGGTCCGCACCGCGGACGCCATCACCGGGCCCACGCCGTCGATGCTCTCGAGCTCCTCGGCCTCCGCCTCGGCCAACCCCTCGAGACTCCCGAATCGACGGGCGAGAAGCCTCGCCGCACGCTCGCCCACATGGGGGATGCCGAGAGCGAAGAGGATCCGGTGAAGGGGACGCGCCCCGGCCTCATTGATCTCGCGCACGAGGTTCGCCGCTGACACCTCCCCCCAACCAGGAAGGTTGGCAAGATCCTCCCTCCCCAGATCCCACAGCGAGGCCTCGTCGCTCACCAGGCCTGCCTCCATCAGCTGCTCGAGAGACCGGTCCCCCAGCCCCTCGATCTCCATCGCGCCCCGCGAGACAAAGTGCCGCAGTCGGGCCCCTTTCACCGACGGACACTCCGGGTTGGGGCAGCGCAGAGCCACCTCCTCCGCTTCCCGCGCCACCTCGGTCCCGCAGACCGGACAGTGGGTCGGTGGGATGAACGGTTCTGAGTCCTCGCGGCGCTCGGCACTGACCACACCCACCACCTTGGGAATCACCTCGCCACCCTTCATCACCCAAACGGTATCCCCGACGCGTACGTCGAGCCGCGCCACCTCGTCGAAGTTATGAAGGGTCGCGCGGGAAACGGTCGAGCCGGCCAGCAGAACGGGCTCGAGGATCGCCACCGGCGTCAGCACCCCGGTGCGACCCACCTGGACCACGATCCCCAGCAACCTCGTGGTCTTGCCCTCGGGAGGGAACTTGAAGGCCACCGCCCAGCGCACCGCGCGGGTGGTGCTGCCGACGAGCTCTCGCTCGGAAGCCCGGTCCACCTTGATGACGATGCCGTCGGTGTCGTAGTCGAGCTGACCACGCCGCTCCTCCCATTGATCGATATATTCCTCGGCATCCTCAATCCCGGAGCACAGCTCCAGACCGGGACTCACCGGGAAGCCGAGCTCGGCCAACCAGCGGAGTCCCGCCACATGGCTGTCCCCTTCGTGGCCCTGGGCACGAGCAAGCTGGTAGCACCACAGGGCCAGCCGGCGCCGCGAGGCCTCTCGCGAGTCGAGCAGGCGGATGCTGCCGGCCGCAGCGTTGCGGGGGTTGGCGAACTCCTGCCCGCCTGCCGCCTTCCGGGCCTGGTTGAGCGCGGCGAAGATGCTGCGCGCCAGGTAGACCTCACCGCGAATCTCCACCAGCGGTGGCATTCCCTCCACCTCCAGGGGAAGTTGGCGAATGGTGCGCGCATTGGCGGTGACATCGTCGCCGACGAGCCCGTCGCCGCGGGTCACCGCCCGCTCCAGGCGGCCGTCGACGTAGATCAGAGAAATCGAGACGCCATCAATCTTGAGCTCGGCCGCGAGCGCCTCCGGTTCGGTTCCGAGCTCACGGCAAACTCGGTCATACCAGGCCCTGAGCTCCTCTTTCGAATAGCTGTTATCGAGAGAGAGCATGGGCACCGCGTGCTCCACCTGCTCGAGACCTTCCAGCGGCTCGCCCCCCACCCGCTGCGTCGGCGACGATGCCGAGGCCAGGTCCGGAAAGCGCGTCTCGAACTTCGAAAGCTCGGCGAAGAGCTGGTCGTACTCGAAATCGGAGATCTCTGGGTCGGCGAGGACGTAGTACCGGCGATCATGGTGGCGGATCAGGAGCCGCAGCTCCTCAACCCGGCGTCTTATTTTCTCCGGGCCAGTCATCACCGACTCCGCCGGCGAGGACGACGGCGCCGTCGGGGCCGTCGCCCTTCTTCCGTTCCCTTCTTCGATCGCTCCACTTGATTCTCTTTGCTCATCCGTTCGAGCGCCCGCTTCCACCCGGCGTGGGCCTCGGCGGAGACCAAGCCGAGGGTGGTCGCCAACCGGTGCAGGTCCCACGCCACCGGGAAATAGTCCTGCCTCGCCAGCTTCAGGACCTGGCGCCCGCGTTCCGGGGCCTTTTGCATCTTGGTCAAGGTGAACAGACCCTGCTGGATCAGGTGCAGGGTCTGGTTGGGAAGGTGCATGCTCGCCCCGGCCGGCTCGATAAGGTCGTGCAGCCGCCCCAGGAGGGCAACGTTGTCTATGCGCCCGTTGTCGCCGGTGGTCTCCTTGACGAGGGTGAAGAAGTTGGCAAGGAAAAGCCCACCTAGCAGGGACGGGGTGGGGTAGGGCCGCCCGGAGGCGATCTCCCGGTCCACGGTCTCGAGAATTTTCGTGATTTCGGAGGAGTGGTTCGGGAGATCGGGGAACGCGTGCTCGATGAGGCCCGCCTTCCGCCAAGCCTGGAAGATCCCCGCCGCCGAGCCCGAGCGCAGGCCTTCGAGGAGCTCATAGGTGAGTCGCGGGGCAGACGCGTCGGCAATCAGCGGGTGCTGGCGAGCGATCGCCTCCGTGGTTCTCCGGTCGATTTCGAATCCGAGGCGTACCTGGTACTCGAGCGCGCGCATCATGCGTACGGGATCCTCCTCGAAACGCACGTCCGGATCACCGATGGTGCGGATCATTCTCTTCTGGAGGTCGGGAATCCCTCCGACGAAGTCGATGACCGAGAAGTCCGCGATGTTGTAAAACAGGGCGTTGACGGTGAAGTCGCGGCGCCGCGCATCCTCCGCCGGCGTGCCGAAGACGTCCTCCTCCCTGCGCGGCGGCGGTGGGGGGTCGGCAGTTTCCTCCTCCGCGGCTTCCTCGACCGCCTCCTCCCAGTCATCGGGGCTCTCCGGCGGCTCCGGGCTGGCGCGGAAGGTCGCGACCTCGACGATCTCGCCTCGGAAGAACACGTGCACGAGGCGAAACCGACGGCCGATGATGCGCGAGTTTCGGAAAAGGCGCCGGATCTCCTGAGGCCGGGCGTTGGTTGCGACATCGAAGTCCTTGGGCCGACCACCGAGGAGGAGGTCGCGCACGCTGCCACCCACCAGGTAGGCCTGATAACCCGAGCGGTGAAGACGGTACAGGACCTTGAGGGCTTCAGACGACACGTCGCCCCGTGACAGCCGGTGCTCGGGACGCTCCAGGATCCTCGGCTCAAGGGCTTCGACAGCGGTCTCTCCCCCGGAGTCTATTTGCCCCCGTGACTCCCGCGAAGCGTCGCTGCTGTCGGCTCCAGGGTCTATCACGAGCCGGCGATTGGGCCGCGCCGGTTCAGCCATCGATGGAAAGCACGATCTTGCCAAACTGTTCGGCGCGTTCCATGCGCTCGTAGGCCGTCCGGCCCTCAGCTAGCTGAAGCACGGTGTCTACTACCGGCCGCAGCTTGTGGACATTCATCGCCGACACCAGCTGCCGCCAGTCCTCGCGCGACCCCATGGTGGAGCCGATGATGCTGAGCTGGTTCCAGAAGATCAAGCGGATCTCCTCGGCCGGATTGGGGCCTGAGGTTGCTCCGCAGGTGAGGATGCGTCCACCCTTGGCGGCGGCCTTGATGGACTGCATCCAGGTCGCTTCGCCGACCGAGTCCACCACGATGTCGGCGCCTCGCCTGCCGGTGCGGGTGCGCACCTCTCGGGCCACCTGATCGTCTGCCGGCAGCACGTCGTCCGCTCCCAACTCCGCGGCGCGATCCAGCTTTTTCTGCGAACGTGAGGTCACCAGCACCCGAGCGCCCATCAGCTTGGCCAGCTGCAGGCAAGCCAGAGACACGCCCCCGCCGATGCCGTGGATGAGCACACTCTCCCCGGGACGCAGCCCGCCCCGAGTGATCAGCATGCGCCAGGCGGTGAGGTAGGTGAGCCCGAAGGCCGCTGATTCCTCCCACGAAAGGTGCCCGGGGCGCGGGGCCAGAGAGTCGGCAGCGACCACCACCGCCTCGGCGAACGTGCCGTCGTTGTGCTCTCCGAGCACCCCGAATCGCTCGCAGAGACTCTGCTCTCCGCGACGGCAGAACTCGCATCGGCCGCAGGACAGCCCCGGGTCGAAGACCACCTCCATTCCAGGCTCGACACCATCCACGCCCGCCCCCACCGTCTCGACCACCCCGGCGCCGTCGGCGCCTCCGATATGGGGCAGCTCGATGGGAACGCCTGGCATGCCGCCGAGGACGAAGAGATCGAGATGGTTGAGGGCCGCCGTGCGCAACCGAACCCGCACCTCGCCCGGGCCGGCCTCGGGCAGCGGGCGATCACCGAACAGGAGTCGGTTCGTTTCACCATGCTCTTCGAAGAAAAGGGCTCTCACTGTCGCCTCCTGCTGCGCGACGCTCCGCGCAACGAGTCGTGTGGAGTATGGAGTATAAGAGAAACCCCGCCGAAGCGGGGTGTTTTCGAATGGCGGCTTTCGGGCGGTGGCCTTGACGCCAGCACACCTGCTGGATGAGGAACCCAGCCGGCGATGGTTGCCCCTCAGGGAGGATTCAGGTTGTCGAGCACCCAGCGGCGCTCGCCGACGATGGTCCGGCTATTGTCTTTGTCCTCGGTCCAGACAACGATGCTGTGCTCGCCGTCAGCCAGCCCCAGCGCGACCGTGTCCATCTCGTAGCGGAAACCCGCGTCCTCTGTCTGGGCGGAGGGCAGCCATGGAAACAGATCCTCAACCTCGGGTGAGAGGAGACCGAAATCGGCGTCCCCGACATAGGTGCCGTCGACCCAGATCTCGACCGCGTCGATCCGGTCCGAGTCAATCGCGAATCCTGTTACCTCGACTATCCCGGCCTCCAACTCCATGTGAGCCGGAGTGTAGATGTCGCCGAAGGAGGGAAGGTCGGGATCGTCGTTGCAATCGAAGATCACCGGAAGTTGAGCAATATCGGTGACGTTGTTCTCGATGTCTCCGGCGCGAATCTTGATGTAGTGCAGCCCCTGACCGTACCCGTGGTTGAACATCAGATCGGCGATGTCCATCAGGAAGGCGAAACCGGCATGCTTGGAGTTGGGCACGTCGACGTAGAGCTCATGGATGTCCATCCGCGGGTGCCCGTAGTAGTTGAAATCCATCTCCGCCGGATCCCAGTAGAAGCTGCCCGTGTTGGTGTCGGCGATGATGTTGCCGTCGAGCAACAGCTGCACGTACGAGACGCCGCCGAAGTCGGTGCGCGAGCCGACATCCAGGGTCCAGCCAAGGACCATCCCCACGACCTCTGGAACGTCAAAGGGCTCACCCCCGCCCGACCAGGGTGGATCACCGCCCGTTCCAGTCGGGTTGCAACCCGTGGTCTGCATGGTGGCATCGGCGATCGGCCAGTTGATCTCACCAAACGGCGGCAGGTTGGAACCGGTGTTGAAGGTCTGCACGAAGCGCCGGCCGATGACCCGCGACGCGCCCTCGTCGTCCATGACCCGCACCGCGATGACGTGGATGCCGTTGGGCAAAACGGTGGTGTTGAGCATGCGCACGAATCCCGAATACTCCGCATCGAGATTGGACGGAAAACGGTGCAGAATATCGGGACGATGCCTGCCGGTAACCGCGTTGCCCATCGCCAGGCCGTCCACCAATATCTCCACGAACACCACCTCGCTGTCGTCGAGCGCCCAACCGGTAATCGGGAAAACACCGTTCATCGGTTGGTTGGTGCCCGGAAGCTCGAGCGCGCCGAATGGGGCTTGGTTGATATTGTTGTCGACCGTGAACGAGCGGTGGCCGTAGTCCCCTACAGTCGAGTCGCTGAACGTGATGCGGATGAAGAGAGTGTGCACCCCGTCCGCGTAAGCTGCGGAGTCGATGGAGGTCGCGAAGCCGGGCCGGGAATACGGTGTTCCCGCATACCACGGATAGGCCTGGAGCACATCGTAGCGCGGCTGGTTGATGTCCGCCGTGGCGACGAACTCGTCGTCCACGTAGAGCTCGATATTGCTCACCAATGCCTCGGCCCATTCACAGGTGTTCCAGGTCCATTGCGGGCCGCACTGTTCGCCGTCATCGACGACAAATCCATTGACCTCTACCAGACCAAAAACCGTGGCTCCATCATGCGGTGTATCGAGCCAGAAAATGGTCTCGGCAACAGCGCTCATCGGCAGCAGGAGAGTCAATAGAACCAGGGCTCCGGCGATTCCTTTATAACGCATTGCGTGTCCTCCTCTGAACCGCAGTTCCAAACATCCGAAATACGATCGTATTCATGATATACCACAGCAAAGTCTATGGTCAAATGACAGTTTCAAAATCCAAGCTGTTGGACACGGCAAATTCGCCTTTGACATTCCTAGAACGATCTTCAACGTGATGTAGATCACTCAATCGGTTTTAAGAAATTCCACCGATGAATTCGCCAATTCCTCGACGTGAATGCGCGCGGATTTCGCCAACGCATCCAGCTTATAACCGCCCTCGAGAAAGGACAACAGACGACCCTCAGACCAGCGTTCTGCCTCCTTCACAGCGGCAGCCGTAAGCCGACCGAATCCGCCCTCGGTGAGACTCATGCCACCCAGGGGGTCCTCGCGGTGGGCGTCGAACCCCGCCGAGAGCAGGATCGCCGCCGGCCGCATCCGGCCGCACATCTCCTCGAGCGCGCTCTCGAATGCGGCGCAGAAAATTTCGTCGTCCGCCCCTGCGGCAAGGGGCACGTTTCGGGTGGCCCTCTCCCCTTCGCCCTCGCCGGTCTCATCAGCCCCCCCGGTCCCGGGAAAGGCGGGGTAGCGGTGAATCGACACGAAACCCACGTCGCCCCGGCCGTAGAAGTGTTGCTGGGTGCCGTCCCCGTGGAACGCGCCGAAATCTGCGATCACGACCGGCCGTCCCCAGCTGCGGCTCACGATCTCGGCTGCCAGAGCCACCGAGTTGAAGAAGCAATAACCCGAAGCCCGATCCCGTCCGGCGTGGTGCGCCGGCGGACGGGCGACCACGAAGGCGCGGAGAAGCCGGCGGTTGACCAGGTCGAGAGCTGCCTGCATGGCCAGGCCGGAAGCGGCGACGGCCGCCGCGAAGGTGCCCTCCGACACCCCGCAATCGTGAGAGTCGAGCCAGCCGGAACCGCCCGCCGAGGCTGAACGAACTCGCTCGATATGTGCGGGATCATGCACCCAGGCCAGGGCGCCGACCACGTCCTGCTCGGCTGGAAGCGGGCTCTCACGATCCACGACCCAACGGCCCTCGGCCCGCGCCGACAGAGCGTCCAGAACAACCCCCACACGTTGCGCCGTCTCCGGATGGCCGAGACCCGGCCGGTGCTCGAGACAAAGCGAGTGGGAGCGGACGCTGACGAGCGGACGATCGGTCGTCGAAGCCATCATGAAAATAATAGCCCACTGAGGAGAATTAGGAATTAGGAATTAGGAATTACAGACGCGGGGAAACGACCGAGTCAGTTGCAACGAGTTGCCCGCGTTTGGGCGCGGTCCGGCTAACGAGCTGCTGACCCCAAGGCGGTTTTCGGTCGTCGCGCTCCCCGAGTTTTCCTTCGGCCCACCGCCTCGGAGTTTCCCCGCCGCCAGCAGGTGGCCAATGGCCTCGCGCTTAGGATAAGAGGCGCGGCCCTCTGTCTCCGCGCTCAAGCGCGGGCAACAGGCTCAAGCTACTCGACCGCCCCCCCGCGCTGATCATTCCTAATTCCTAATTCCTCATTCCTAATTCTTTTTCACGTCCGGTCAACGCGCCCACGCTCCCTGTTGTTATCGACCTGCCACCGTACTACCCTATGGAGCCATGGCGAGCCGCAATATTCGTGTAGGGGTCTCCCTGGCCCTGATGGTCATTCTCCTGGCCGTCTTTCTGTGGAACGTGGATCTCGCCGAGGTGGGCAGCGCTCTCGCCGGCGCCGACCCGCTGCTTCTCCTCCTGGCCACTGGCCTCGCGTTATTCTCCTACTGGCTGCGTGCCCTTCGCTGGCAGTTCATTCTTCTGCCGGTGGGCCGGGTCCGCCATTCGAGCGTGGTCCTCACCACCGCAGTGGGTTACGCCGCCATCTCGCTGCTGCCCGCGCGAATGGGCGACATCATCCGCCCCGTCCTCCTTGCCCGTAGAGAGCGACTCCCGGTCTCGGCGAGCCTCGCCTCGATTCTCACCGAGCGCGTCTTCGACATGTGGACCGTGGTCCTCTTCTTCCTGGTCTTCATCATCTGGCCACCCAGCATGCCGCAGCTCGATGAACAGGCGCGCCACAGCCTCGATATCCTCTCCGTCAGTGGATACGTTGTCGGCGCCGGCTTGTTGGGCGGCACCCTGCTGATGCTCGGTCTCTTCCGCTACCAGGAGCGGTTCGTAGCTCTGGTGACCCGGCCGGTGAGCTGGGTCAGGGAGAGCTGGCGGCAGCCGGCCGCCAACTTCCTCAACCATTTTCTCGACGGGTTGCGGGTCATCGAACGTCCCCGCGACCTGCTCGTCACCGTCGCCGGCTCGTTGGCCCTGTGGTACGTCATCTACTGGCAGGTGCGGGTTACCCTGCTCGCCTTCGACGTCGACCTTCCCCTGCGTGCGGCCTACCTCCTGGTGACTCTCGCCGTGATCGGGCTGGCGGTCCCGACGCCGGGCGGAGTCGGCGGCTTCCACAAGGCCACCCAAGTTGGTCTGACCCTTTTCTTCGGCGTCGCGCTCGGCCCGGCCACCGCCATCGCCATCGCCTACCACGCCATCTGCTTCGTCCCGATTACCGTGATCGGGCTCCTGTGCCTGCCTTTGCTCGGACTCAACCTGCGCGAGGTGGAGGCCCTGTCCGCAGATGACTCGGGGGAGGAGGCATGAACTGCCCGTTCTGTGGCCACCCCGATAACCGGGTCGTGGACTCTCGGGATGTGCGCGACGGTTCCGAGGTGCGGCGTCGCCGGGAGTGTGCGGAATGTGAACGCCGTTTCACCACTTACGAGCGAGTGGATGAGCTGCCCCCATCGGTGGTCAAGCGGGATGGCCGCCGAGAGAACTTTGATCGCGAGAAACTCCTCACCGGCCTTCTCCGTGCCTGCGAGAAACGGCCGGTGCCACGGCGGGAGCTGGTGGTCATCGTCGACAAGGTTGAGTCCACCGTCGCCGCGCGCGAGGTTCGGGAGATTTCCACCGAGGAAATCGGCAATATGGTCATCGAGGAGCTGCGGGGCTTGGATCAGGTGGCCTACGTGCGCTTCGCCAGCGTCTACCGTCGCTTCGAGGATGTGAACCAGTTCATGGAGGAGCTCAAGACGCTTCTCATGCATCGTGAGGACTAGGAGCCTGGAGGGAATAGATGGCGGATGGATTTCGGAGGGCCGTGAAGTGCCATTTGAGGCGCATTCGAGGAGCAGTACTCACAGTACGGGCCGAGGATGCAACGAAAAAGGGCCTTCACGGCACCCGAAAGGCGCCGGTAATTCTATTCACTACAGGCTCCTAGCCCGGAGGACCCCCCAGCCATGGCCAACACGCCCGAAAGTCCGGAATCCGAGCCCGATCCTCAGGAGACGCTTCTCATCCCGGCCGTGTTGCCGGTGATATCCCTCAGGGACGTGGTCCTCTTTCCGTTCACCATCATTCCCCTGACGGTGGGACGGGAAATCTCCGCGCGGGCGGTGGACGAAGCCCTCGCCGGCAATCGGCTGATCCTCCTCCTCACCCAGAAGGACCCGAAAAACGAGGCCCCTGACCCGGAGGACCTCTACCAGATGGGTTGTGCGGCGGTGATCATGCGCATGCTCAAGCTTCCGGACGGCACCACCCGGATCCTGGTCCAGGGCCTTGCGCGTGCCCGGGTGGACTACTTCACCCGGACCGAAGAGTTCTTCGAGGCCAGGCTGACCCGGCTCGAGGAGCCCTCCCCCGGTCCCGCCGAGCTCGAGGGACAGGCCTTTGTCCGGTCTATCCGTCAGGGGTTGGAGAAGGTCAGCACCGTCGGCAGGCAGATCTCCCCCGAGGTGATGCTCATTGCCTCCAGCCTGGAAGATCCCCTGCGCCTGGCCGATCTCGCCGCCTCCAACCTCGGGCTCGACGTCGCTGACGCCCAGGGCGTGCTCGAGACGATCGACGCCTTGCCGCGGCTCCGCCGGGTTCACGAGCTCCTCGAGCGCGAGCTCGCCCTGGCGGAAATGCAGCAGCAGATCTCCTCCCAGGTGCGGGGCGAGATCGACCGCAGCCAGCGCGAGTTCTTCCTGCGCCAGCAGCTGCGGACGATCCAGGAAGAGCTTGGTGAGGTGGACGACCTCGAGCGGGAAATGGCCGAGTACCGTCAGAAGGCGGAAAAGATCGGCCTCAGCGAGGAAGCACGGGAGGCCGTGGACCGGCAGCTGCGGCGGCTGAGCTCGATGCACCCTGACAGCGCCGAGGCGGCGGTCGTTCGCACCTGGCTCGACTGGATGACCTCTCTTCCCTGGAGCCACACCAGCGAGGACAACCTCGACATCGCCGCCGCACGCAAGATCCTCGACGAGGACCACTTCGACCTCGACAAGGTCAAGGTCCGCATCCTGGAGTTCCTCGCCGTTCGCAAGCTCCGCCCCGAGAGCAAGGGGCCCATCCTGTGCTTTGTCGGCCCGCCGGGCGTCGGCAAGACCTCCCTGGGCCGTTCGATCGCCCGCGCCCTCGGGCGGGAGTTCGTGCGCTCATCACTGGGCGGGGTGCGCGACGAGGCTGAGATCCGCGGCCACCGCCGCACCTACGTCGGGGCCCTGCCCGGACGCATCATCCAGGGCCTCTCCCAGGCCGGCACCTCCAACCCGGTGTTCATGCTCGACGAGGTGGACAAGCTCGGCGCCGACGTCCGCGGAGATCCCTCTTCGGCCCTGCTCGAGGTCCTCGATCCCGAGCAGAACGACAGCTTCCGCGACCACTACCTCGGGGTCGTCTACGACCTCTCGAAAGTGCTTTTCATAGCCACCGGCAACGTCACCGAGACCATCCAGCCTGCATTTCTCGACCGCATGGAGGTGATCCGGCTCTCCGGCTACATCGAAGAGGAGAAACTCGAGATCGCCCGCCGCCACCTCATCCCGCGGCAGCTCGAGGCAAACGGGCTCGCCGGCCACGGCCTTGGCTTCACCACCGCGGCGTTGCGCCGGATCATCACCGGCTACACCCGTGAGGCAGGGCTTCGTAACCTCGAACGCGAGATCGGGTCGTTATGCCGCAAGGTGGCGGTCCAGGTGGCCGAGGATCGACCCGCCCTGCACCGCATCACCCCGGCTGCAGTGGAGCGATTTCTCGGCCCTCCGCGCCATTTCGCCGACCGCCCCCTTGAAACCGACCGGGTGGGAGTGGCAACCGGCCTCGCCTACACTCCGGTGGGGGGCGACGTGCTGCTGGTCGAGGCGATCCCCCTCGTCGGCAAGCCCAAGCTCGAGCTCACCGGCTCGCTCGGAGACGTTATGAAGGAGTCGGCCGCCGCCGCCCTGTCGTTGGCCAAGGCGCGGGCCGCCGAGTCCGGAATCGCGGAGGACTGGTTTCCCGGCCATGCCCTCCACATACACGTGCCTGCTGGCGGAATCCCCAAGGATGGGCCATCCGCCGGAGTCACAATTCTCGCGGCCATCGTCTCCGCGGCTTCCGGACGACCGGTCCGACACGATCTGGCCATGACCGGCGAAATCAC